>JAFAHQ010000383.1 GCA_019237135.1 Alphaproteobacteria bacterium | reverse complement strand
TCGTGCTGCTCAACAGCGGAGCCGCCTTGCTCATCGCCGGGCGCGCTGTAAGTCTCGAAGCCGGCATCGAGCTCGCCGCGCGGTCGCTCGATTCCGGGGCTGCGCGGCAGGTGCTGGAGGACCTCGTCACGCGCACTAATGCACCGGCCGAGGCCGAGGCGGCCGGCTGATGAAGGACGTGCTCGCCGAGATTTGCGCCGCGAAACGGTCTCATATCGCGCGCGCCAAGACCGCGCTGTCGGAGAATGCGCTGTTTGCCGCACTTGCCGAGGCGCCCCCATTGCGGCCCTTCGCCGGAGCGCTCGAAGGGCACCTCGCCGAAGGGCGCTACGGCCTGATCGCCGAAATCAAGAAGGCGAGCCCAAGCGCCGGGCTGATCCGCCACGATTTCGATGCCCCCGCCCTGGCGCGCGCCTACGCGGCGGGGGGTGCCACGTGCCTCTCCGTGCTGACCGACGCGCCCTACTTCCAGGGCAGCGACGACGATTTGCGCGCGGCCCGCCGCCGTACCGAACTGCCGGTGCTGCGCAAGGATTTCATCCTCGACCCCTATCAGATCCTCGAAAGCCGCCATATCGGCGCCGATTGCGTGCTGCTGATCATGGCGGCACTGTCCGACCCGCTGGCATCCGAGCTCGCGGCCGCGGCGGCCGAGCTCGGTCTCGATGTGTTGGCCGAGGTGCATGACAGGGCGGAGCTCGATCACGCGCTGCGGCTCGGGGTGCGCATGATCGGGATCAACAACCGCAATCTGAAGACGCTTGAGACCGACCTCGCGACCACCGAGCGGCTGGCCCCGGAAGTGCCGGCGGACCGCATCGTCGTGGCCGAGAGCGGAATCCGCCGCCCCGAGGATCTCGACCGCCTCGCCGCCGCGGGCGCGCGCTGCTTCCTGGTCGGTGAGACATTGATGCGCGAGCCCGATGTCGCCGCTGCGACACGGCGTCTGCTGTGCCTTCCGACTGTGGATCCGGGTTTCACACACCTCGACGCGGAAGGCCGCGCGCGGATGGTCGACGTCTCCGACAAGGCGGAGACCGACCGGATAGCTGTCGCCGGCGTACGCGTCGTGATGCGCCGAGAGACGCTCAAAAGAATCCGCTCTGGAGATGTCGCGAAGGGCGATGTGCTCGCGGTCGCGCGTCTCGCCGGAATCATGGCGGCAAAGCGGACCGCCGAGCTGATCCCGCTGTGCCATCCGCTCGCCCTCACTTCCGTTAGTGTCGAACTCACCTGCGTGCCCGAACGTTCGGCGGTCGAGATCACCGCGACCTGCAAACTGCGCGGGCGCACCGGGGTCGAGATGGAGGCGCTGACCGCAGCGAGTGTCGCCGCCTTGACGGTCTACGACATGTGCAAAGCCGTCGACCGCGGGATGGCGATCACCGATCTGCGCCTGCTGCGCAAATCGGGCGGCCGGTCGGGAGATTGGGAGGCCGAGACGTGATTTCCGTCGAAGAAGCGTTGGCGCGCCTACTCGAACCGCTCTCGGCGTTGCCACCGGAGCAGATCTCGCTGGTCGACGGGCTGGGCCGCGTTCTCGCCGAGGACGTCGCGGCACGCAGAACGCAGCCGCCCTTCGCGGTCTCGGCGATGGACGGGTATGCGGTTCGCGCCGAAGATTTGGCAGCGATCCCGGTCGAATTGCGCATCGTCGCCGAGGTGCCGGCCGGGGCGGGGTTCGGCGGACATGTCGGTGCCGGTGAAGCGGCGCGCATCTTCACCGGGGCTCCGCTGCCGGCGGGTACCGACACGATCGTTATCCAGGAGGATACGCAGCGGAACGGCGATCGGGTCCGCGTTCTCGAAGGCGCGCCGCGCGGCCGGTACGTCCGGCGCGAGGGCCTCGACTTCGCGGAAGGCGAGCTCTTGCTGCGGTCGGGTCGACGGCTCACCGCGCGCGACATCGGCCTCCTGGCGGCGATGAACCGGCCCTGGCTCTTCGTCCATCGCCGCCCGCGCATCGGCGTCCTGTCGACCGGCGACGAGATCGTGATGCCTGGTGATCCGATCGGGCCGCACCAGATCGTTAGCTCGAACAGCCTCTCGCTCGCCGCCTTTGTCACCGCCTGCGGCGGCGTCCCGGTGTCGGTCGGCAATGCCCCGGACGATCCTGAGGCGCTGCGCCGGATCGCCGCCGCGACGAGTGGGGTCGACCTGCTGGTGACGACCGGCGGGGCTTCGGTCGGCGAGCATGATCTGGTGCGGGAGGCGCTCGCGGTCGACGGGTTCGAGCTCGATTTCTGGCAAATCGCGATGCGGCCGGGCAAGCCGCTGATGGTCGGACGCTATCGCGGAACGCCAATGATTGGCCTGCCTGGCAATCCGGTTTCTACCCTGGTCTGCGCTCTGCTCTTTCTCAAGCCCGCCCTCGACCGGCTGAGCGGTATCCTTGAAGCGACAGAAGGCGGGTCGACCGCGCGGCTCGGCGCGGCGCTGTCCCAGAATGACAGGCGGCAGGATTATCTGCGGTCGAGCCTCGTGCGCGCTGCCGACGGTACGCTCGAGGTTTTTCCGTTCGAGGTGCAGGACAGCTCGATGATGCGGTTGCTCGCCGCGGCCGATTGCCTGGTGGTCCGCCCGCCGCACGCCCCTGCGGTCGCCGTCGGGACGATCGTTCCGATTATCCGGTTTCCTGATGGTGCGCTGCCGATCTGACCTGCTCTGCCGTGCTTGACGGTCGACGCGAACGCAAGTAGAACATATCTCCGGCGTTTAGGATTCGTTCTGCACTGCAGAATTGGGGGTCTCATGCTGACCAAGAAGCAGCGCGAGCTGCTGCTGTTCATCAACCAGCGACTCACCGCGACAGGCATCTCACCATCGTTCGACGAGATGAAGGACGCCCTGAGCCTCAAATCGAAATCCGGTATTCACCGCCTCGTCAGTGGGCTCGAGGAGCGCGGGTTCATCAGGCGGTTGCCGCATCGTGCCCGGGCCTTGGAGGTGGTAAGGTTGCCGGAGGAGAGCGCCGCGGCGGCGGGCGGCGAGCGTGGCCGGTTTTCGCCCACGGTGATCCGCGGAGATTTCACAGGCTCCCTGCCGGGTACGCCGGTCGCCCCCGATGTCGCGGCCGTGGAGCTGCCTCTTTATGGCCGGATCGCCGCCGGCACACCGATCGAGGCATTGCGCGATCAGAGTACGACGGTCGGGGTGCCAGCGAGTATGCTTAGTCGCGGCAGCGAGCACTACGCGCTCGAGGTGTCGGGCGACAGCATGATCGATGCCGGCATCCTCGACGGCGATACGGTCATCATCCGGCGCAGCGATACCGCCGAAAATGGCGCCGTTGTCGTCGCCCTCGTCGACAATGAAGAGGTCACTTTGAAACGGTTGCGCCGCCGTGGCGATTCGATCGCTCTCGAACCGGCCAACAAGGCGTACGAGACGCGGATCTTCGGACCTGACCGCGTGAAAGTTCAGGGGCGTCTTGTCGCGCTGATGCGGCGGTTCTGAGCGTTCTCTCCGCCGATCCGCGCCCTTGCGGGTCTCTCCGGGTCATCAAGCCCGGAGCCGAACGAAGCAGCTCGAGTAATCTGCAAATGTCGCCGAGGCCGCGGTGATCGCCGTGCGAGCGTCTGCCGTGCTGGGGCAAGGTGGCCATCGCTGAGGGTGGCCCGCGCTCCAACCATCACCCGTCCCTAAGTTCCTTCACACCGCGACGGGCGAGCTCGTGAAGACCCGGTTTCACGATATTTCGCGGCCAAATGTTCCCCGATCGTTGATATCTCCTCTGCCTTTCCCCATGCTCCCCGGATGAGCGTCGCCGTCCGCTTTGCCCCCTCGCCCACCGGCTTTCTTCACATCGGCGGCGCCCGCACCGCGCTGTTCAACTGGCTGTTCGCGCGGCATCACGGCGGTATCTTTCGGCTGCGCATCGAAGACACCGACCGCACGCGATCGACCCCCGACGCAGTCGCCGCGATCATCGATGGGCTGGAGTGGCTCGGCCTCTCATGGGATGAGGATATCGTCTACCAGTCCGCCCGCGCCGCGCGGCACGCCGAGACCGCAGAGCAGCTCCTGGCGGCGGGTCGTGCCTATTACTGCTATTGCACGCCAGCGGAGCTGGAAGCCATGCGCCAGAAAGCCCGCGCCGAGAAGCGGTCGGTGCGCTATGACGGGACTTGGCGCGACCGCGATCCCACCGAGGCCCCACCCGGGGTGCCGCCGGTCATCAGGCTGAAAGCGCCCCAGCAAGGCTCGACGACGATCCGGGATCACGTACAAGGCGATGTTACGGTGTCGAACACCGAACTCGACGATCTGATCATCCTGCGGGCCGACGGCAGCCCGACTTACAATCTCTCCGTCGTAGTCGACGACCACGATATGGCGATCACCCATGTGATCCGCGGCGATGACCACCTCAACAACGCCTTACGCCAGACCCAGATCTATCAGGCGCTCGACTGGCCGATCCCCGAATTCGCCCATGTGCCGCTGATTCACGGGCCGGACGGCACCAAAATGTCGAAGCGACACGGTGCGGTCGGCATCGATGCCTATCGCGACCTCGGCTATCTGCCCGAGGCCCTGCGCAACTACCTTCTGCGCCTCGGCTGGAGCCATGGCGACGACGAGATCATATCGACCGAGCAAGCGATCAAATGGTTCAACCTGGATGCCGTCGGCCGAGCTCCAGCGCGGTTCGATTTCGCCAAGCTGGACAATCTCAACGGCCACTACATTCGTATCTCTGGGGATAGCCGCCTAAGCGATCTGGTCAGCCAACGGCTCGAAAAGATGCTGCGCCATCCGTTACCGGAGCTTCATCGCACCCGCCTCTTGCGGGCGATGCCGGAGCTAAAGCTGCGTCCCAAGACATTGGCCCAACTCGCGGTCAACGCGCTTTTCCTCATCAAACCTCGGCCAATTGGCGCCGATCAGAAGGCGGCGAAGCTGCTTACCCCAGACGCTCGCGAGCTGCTCAGCGCTCTGCTTCGACAGCTTGATCGCACCACCTGGCAGGCCGCCGCTCTGGAAGCGCGCGTCCGCGAATTCACGGCCGAACAGGGCGTTGAGCTCGCTTCGGTTGCTCAGCCTCTACGCGCCGCCCTGACCGGCTCGGTCGCGTCCCCTAGCATCTTCGAGGTGATGGAACTACTGGGGCGCGATGAGACCCTGGGTCGTATCGCCGACGCGGTAACCCCCGAGTCGTCAGCCTGATCGCGGGTTTGCCAATCCCGCTCTAAGGGCATATTTTCCCGACGAAATCCGGCAGTGGCCTGCGGGCAGAAAGATAGAGGTGGATCGATGGACGGCAACAACATGGTGACCGGAAGTATGACATTGACCGACAACGAAACCGGAAAGTCGGTCGAGCTTCCGGTACTGGGCGGGACGATTGGTCCCCGGGTCATCGATATCCGCAAGCTCTACGCGCAAACAGGGCACTTTACTTACGATCCCGGCTTCATGGCCACTGCGTCATGTCGCTCGAGCATCACCTATATCGACGGCGACGAGGGGGTACTCCTCTACCGCGGTTATCCAATCGAGGAGCTGGCGGACAAAAGCGATTTTCTTGAGGTTGCTTACCTTCTCCTTAACGGCGAGTTGCCGAGCGCAAAGCAAAAGGAACAGTTCGTCTACGACATCACCCACCACACGATGGTGCACGAGCAGCTGACGACCTTCTTCCGCGGCTTCCGCCGCGACGCGCATCCGATGGCGGTTCTGTGCGGCGTGGTTGGCGCTCTCTCAGCCTTCTACCATGACTCGACCGACATACATGATCCGTATCAGCGGATGGTGGCTTCGTACCGCCTGATCGCCAAGATGCCGACGATCGCCGCTATGGCCTTCAAATATTCGATGGGCCAGCCTTTCATTTATCCGCAAAACTCGCTGAGCTACGCCGAAAACTTCCTCCATATGGCTTGGGCGGTGCCGTGCGAGGAATACAAGGTCAACCCGGTCCTGGCCCGAGCGATGGACCGCATTTTTATCTTGCACGCCGATCACGAGCAGAATGCGTCCACTGCCACGGTGCGCAACGCCGGGTCAAGCGGAGCCAATCCGTTTGCCTGCATCGCCGCGGGAATTGCTTCCTTATGGGGCCCCGCGCATGGCGGCGCCAACGAGGCGGTGCTCAAGATGTTGGGCCGAATTGGCGACAAATCCGGCATCAAGGAGTTTTTGAGCCATGTAAAGGACAAGAACGACCACGAACTGTTGTTTGGCTTCGGTCATCGCGTCTATAAAAATTATGATCCCCGCGCCCATGTGCTACGCGACAGCTGCCACGAGGTCCTCGACGAGCTCGGTATCAAGAACGAGCCATTGCTCGACCTTGCGATGGAACTCGAGAAAATTGCTCTCAACGACGATTATTTCATCAAGCGGAAACTG
Source organism: Alphaproteobacteria bacterium (assembly GCA_019237135.1). Classification (GTDB taxonomy): domain Bacteria; phylum Pseudomonadota; class Alphaproteobacteria; order ATCC43930; family CGMCC-115725; genus AP-15. The sequence continues at coordinate 20,277 of JAFAHQ010000383.1, read as the reverse complement.
TACCCGAACGTCGATTTTTATTCAGGGATTATTCTACGAGCCATGGGATTTCCGACCTCGATGTTCACGGTGCTCTTCGCGATTGCACGCACGGTCGGCTGGGTCGCCCAATGGACCGAGATGATCGAGGACCCGGATTCGAAGATCGGGCGCCCGCGCCAGCTCTTCACGGGTTCCACTTCGCGCCATTACGTATCGGTTGAGCGGCGGGCCTGACGCGAGCCGTTGTTCCCGGCCACGGCAAGGGCACCCGTGCGAAGCGGGGAGGGCCAGGGCTGTAGATTAGGAGCGCTGGACCAGCTCGATCCGGTAGCCGTCCGGATCTTCGATAAAGGCGATGACCGAGCCGCCATGCGCCATCGGACCAGCTGGTCGCGGTATCTTGACACCTGCCGCAGCGAGGCGCTCGCAGGTCTTATAGACGTCGGGGACGCCGACGGCCAGATGACCAAAGGCGCTGCCCAAGTCGTAAGGTTCGGCCTGGCCCCAGTTATGGGTTAGCTCGATCACCGTATTACTGTTCTCGTCGCCGTAGCCGACAAACGCGAGGGTAAACTTGCCGGTCGGATAATCGCGTTTGCGCAACAGCTTCATGCCGAGCAGGTTGGTGTAGAAATGCAACGACGCGGCGAGATCACGAACACGGATCATCGTGTGCAGAAGGCGAAACTTGTCGGTATCGGCTATCGGCTTTGAGGTTTCGGCCACATCGGTCATCGTCATCGAGAATTCCTCCGTACGGATGTGAGGGCGGGACCGCCGCACTTGCGTGCGGCAACAATGTCGAGGATCTGATCGGCGGCGCGCAGGCTCGGCGGTATATCGCCTACCTCGAGCCGCCGCCTTGCTTCATCATACCCTTCGCGGTGCACGGCGCGAACCCGTTCGTTTCGAACAAGCTCGGCGATCGCTGCGGCTAGACGTTCCGGTGTGCAGTTCGGCCCGAGCAATTCGCAAACCAGCGGTTTGCCGAGAAGGAGGTTGACGAGATTGACGTGCCGTACTTTGAGGATCCGGTCAAGCAGTGCCTCAGTTAGCGGGTTGAGACGATAGCCGACAACCATCGGCAGCTTGGCCAAGGCCAGTTCAAGTGCGACGGAACCCGATGCTGCGAGGGCGGCGCAGCTCGCCGCAAAGGCATCATACTTATCCTGTGTTTGCTGCACGACGATCGGGGTCCCCGGCCAACCCTGCACGGCGTCGGCAACCCGCGCCGCGACCGTCTCAACGGTCGGCACAACCACACGTAAACGGCCAATCAGGCTTTCCAGGCGTTCCAGCGCCGCGCCGAAAATAGGCAACAAACGCGTCACCTCGCCGCTCCTGCTGCCGGGGAGCGTGGTGATCAATAAATCGTCCTGCGCGAGTCCGTGTGTCGCGCGAAACCGACCCCCGTCGCCGCGGTCGGCACCGCTTTCGAGAACGGGATGGCCAACATAGCAGCAGGAAAGTCCAACCCTCTCAAAATAAGGCGGCTCGAATGGCAACAAGGTCATCAGATGATCGTACCAGCGCGCCATCCGCCGGGCCCGCCCGGCACGCCATGCCCAGACCATCGGGGCTACGTAATGAATCAGCGGTAAGGTTTCGCCGCAGCGGCGCAGTCGATGCGCGACGCGCCAACTGAACCCCGAACTGTCGATCGTCACTACAGCGTCCGGCCGCAACTCGCGGATAGCCGCAACCGTCTTCCGCACCCATCGCAGGATAACCGTAGCACGCGGCAGCACTTCCGCTACACCTCCGATGGCGAGGTCTTCGAGAGGCGCGAGGCTGATTAAACCGCGCTCCCGCATGTGCTCGCCTCCGATCCCAGAGATCCGGAGATTGCCTTCGGTGCGCTGCTGTAATGCTGCGATCAGCGCGCCACCAAGCGCGTCGCCGGAAGGTTCACCGGTAATAAGGAAGATAAAAGGCGGCGGTTCGGTTACGGCCACGAATAGCGGACGCCTACCACGAACAGCCCTGCCAAATCCGCTGCGCCGATCACTTCGTCCCAATCCAGCACGATCGTGGCTCCGGCCTCGACTGCGATACCCGCCAGGCCGGCTTCCGCCGCCAGAGCGACCGTGAAAGGTCCGATCGTCGGCCTGTCGGCACGACGTTCCTGACCGGGTTTCTCGACCTTGACCAGCACTCCGCCCGGCCCTTCGCGGCGGAGCGCTGCGCACCGGCGCAGCAGCTCGTCAGTGCCCTCTATCGCTTCGACCCCGAGCACCAGGCCCTGCTGGACGATGACTGCCTGGCCGATGTCAAGGGCGCCGATCGCACGCGCAATGTGCAGCCCACGCTCGATATCTGCTTCGGATTGCGGATTCGGCTGAACGGCGCCAAGCGGCCCGGTGCCGGCAAGCACGCCATTAAGCAGCTGATCGGGCCCGATGACCCGAAAACCCTCTTTCTCGAACTCGCTAACGATCGCCGATAGCAAGCCGTCATCGCCCAAAGAACGGTAGCCGATGCGCGCGAACAACTTGGCCGCCCGCCAATCCGGGCGCAGCGTGGCCAGAGATGGGCGCCGAACACTGCCAGCTAAAACGAGTTCGGTCACATTGTTTTCACGCAGCAAGGAAAGCCCTGTGACCGCCGCGCCCATACGACACCAGGCATGAGGTACGCCGCGTACGATTTCTGGCTCGGCCGCACCCTCCAGGGCCAAGACAAAGACGTCGCGTCCGGCGGCTCGGCAAGATTCGATGAGACGCTGCGGCAACCGGCCGCCTCCAGCCACGATACCGAGCCTACCCGTCATTTGCCCCTTTCGGCTGACAGATGGCGCGGCTCGAGTCCGCGCGGATAAATTCAAGGATATCGTCGACGGGTGCGATGCCACTAAAGCGCTCGGCGGTTTCGTTTACGCGATCGCTCAGCGTGCCATCCGAGGAGAACAAGAATTGGTAGGCGTTGCGGAGTCCTTGGATATCCTCGCGACTGAAGCCGCGGCGCTGCATCCCGATGATGTTCAGCCCGCACAGCCTCGCGCGGTCCCCCATCACCTGGCCGTAAGGAATGACATCGCGCTCGACGCCCGACATGCCGCCGATCATCGCATGCCTGCCGATCCGGACATACTGATGGATGGCGCAGAGCCCGCCGAGGACAGCATAGTCGTCGATGCCGACGTGGCCCGCGAGAGTGGCATTGTTCGCCATGATTACGTGGTCGGCGATCTGGCAGTCATGCGCTATATGCACCCCGACCATGAACAGGCAGGAGTCGCCGACGCGGGTGACCATGCCACCTCCAGCCGTCCCCGGGTTTATCGTTACGTACTCGCGGATCCTGTTGTTGCGCCCGATGACGAGCGCAGACTCCTCCCCCCGATATTTGAGATCCTGCGGTTCGAGGCCAATCGAGGCAAATGGGAAAATCCGCGTCCCCGCCCCGATCGTTGTACGACCGTCGACCACCACGTGCGAGCGAAGCGCGACCCCAGCGCCGAGCGTGACATGCTCGCCGACGACGCAAAAGGGCCCGATGACGACATCCTGAGCCAGCATCGCCCCCGGTGCGACGATGGCCGTAGGGTGGATCCGCGGCATTCGTGGGCTGTCTACTCGTTCAGGATCATCGCCGCAAACACGGCTTCGGCCATCAGATTTTCCCCGACCTTTGCCCTGCCCTCGAACTTCCAGACATTGCCGCGATGACGCTGTTTGGTGACTTGCACATCGAGCCGATCGCCGGGAAACACCGGTCGTCGAAACCGGGCATTGTCGACGCTCATGAAATAGACCAGCTTGCCTTCCGATTCGGGCCCCAGCGTATGAACTACCAGGACCGCGGCGGTTTGTGCCATCGCCTCGATGATCAGCACTCCCGGCATCACGGGACGCGCTGGGAAATGACCCTGAAAAAAACTTTCGTTGATCGACACGCTCTTGATGCCGGTCGCCCGCTCGTTCGCCACCATATCGACGACCTTGTCGATCATTAAAAAAGGATGGCGATGCGGGATCATTTCCATGATCCGCTGAACATCGACTTGCGTGATTTGCTCCTCGGCGCAAGCCGGATCGATCATCACTTGTCTTTCTTTCTGGCGAGACGCTGCAGCACAGCCGTCTGCCTCATGAACTCGGTCAGCGGAACCGCGGGACTGCCGCACACCGTCTCTCCAGCTGGTATGTCGCGCATGATCCCGCTCTTAGCGGCAATACGTACTCCGCTCCCGATATGCAAATGGCCGGCGAGCCCGCCTTGTCCCCCGACCATGACAAAGTCGTCGAGCCTAGTGCTCCCAGAGATCCCGACCTGACCAGCGAGGATGCAGCAGCGCCCGAGAATAACGTTGTGCCCGATCTGCACCAGATTATCAATCATCGAGCCCGGACCGATCACGGTGTCGGGTCCCGAGCCCCGATCGATTGTAGTGTTGGCGCCGATGTCCACGTCATCGCCGATCAGGACCCGACCGAGCTGAGGGACTTTGACCGGACCCGACGGGTCGGGCGCGAAGCCGAACCCTTCCTGGCCTATCCGCACGCCGGGGTGGAGCACGACGCGCGATCCGATCACGCAATGACTGAGTGTGACATTGGGGCCAATTCGGCAGTCGTCGCCAACTTCTACCCCGGCGGCGATTACTGTGTTCGCCTCGACACGGCAGCGCCGCCCCAGCCGCGCACCCTGCTCGATCACGACATTTGGTCCGACATCGCAGTCCTCGGGGACGATTGCCGTCGGATCGATCACTGCCGACGGTGCACAGCCAGGAATAATTGGCCGCGCGGGGTAGAAGGCCTGCGCGACGAGGGCATAAGCCCTGTAGGGGTCAGCGCTTACAAGCAACGCCATGCCAGGCGGCGCGTGTCCGGCGACCTTCTCGTCGACAAACACCGCTCCGGCTCGAGAGCGAACGAACGTCTCCAGATATTTCCGGTTTTCGAGAAAGCTCACATCTTCCGGGCCGGCCGATTGGAGCGGGCCCACATCGCGAAATATCCGCGCACTGCCCTGCGGATTCAGCAGCCGCGCGCCGCTCAGCGCCGCGAGAGATTCGAGCGTGAAGGGCCCGGCTCGATCAAAGAAGCGTGGATCGGCCATGTGTCCTCCGCCAGGTCAGTCCGACCCTGCATCACTTCTTCTTGGGCTTGGGGTTCGGGTTCGGGGCCGCAGGGCCGCTCGACGTGGCGGGGGCCGGGGGCGAGGCACTTGCGCTAGGGGGCACCGGAGCGACGAAGTTGACCGTGAGGGTCGGCATTTGCTCATCCAACTTTTGCAGGACCTCGTCGGTCACATCGAACATCTGGTCGAAAAGCACGAGATCGGTCCGCTGAAATACCAGGTTTGCCTTTCGCTGTTTTGCAATATCAGCAATGATTTTAAGCATCTCCTCCTGAATCTTTTGAAGCGCATCACCATTCGATTTCTCGAGAGCTTGGCGTTTGCCTTGAACATTCCGTTCAAGATCATTGACTTTTTGTTGAAAATCGCGCCCCTTTTGATTTAACGATTCCGGCGAAAGCGACGCTTGCTGGCGCTGCAACGCGTCACGCTCGGCGCGTAGCGACTCCTCCTGGTGCGAAATCTCCTTAGTGTACTCGCCGCGTTTTTGTTCGATCTGGCTGCGAACCATCTTGGCCGCTTTCGAATTTTGCAAGAGCGCCTGAACGTCGACGACCATCACCGTGAGGTTCTGGGCCGTGGGCAGGGGCGCTGCGGGAGGGGGCGCCTGCGTTGGCGGTTGGGGGGCCTGCGATGGCGGCGAAGGAGCCGGTGGCGCTTGCGCCAAGACGATGCCGGCGGCGGAACACAGGAATGGCAACAACAGCGCCGCGAGGCGAGAGTGACACAGAAACATCAGAACTTCGTCCCGAAGCTGACTCTAAAAATTTGGGTCTTGTCGAAACTTTCCTTCCGGATCGGATAGGCGAGGTCCACTCGGATAGGACCGACCGGCGATTTCCAGGACACCCCGACGCCGGCGCTGAGACGGATCGCCGGGCTCTGTTCGACTTGCGGTTGGATACCTCCGGTTTGCGCCAGTTGGGCAGGAGTGAGCACGATATTCGTCGGTTCGATTTGGTACAGTGTCCCAAAATCTGTAAAAACACGTCCGCTCAACCCGAGCTCCTTGGGCAGGCCAAGAGGCACACCCAAGGTAGCGGAACCGATATAGTATTTTTGACCGCCTAAAGAGTCGCCGCTGATCGAGTCGCGGGGCCCGATGCCGGCGCTTTGAAAGCCGCGCAGATTGTCGCCGCCAACAAAGAACCGATCCTGAAGAAGCACTTGCTGCCCGTTCCAACCGAAGATGTCGCCCACCTCTCCGGTGAGGCTGAGCACCCATTCCGGTGCGACCGAGTAGTAATAGCCGAAATTCGCTTTATTGCGCACGTAATCCACGCCAAAACCGACGCCGGCAAAGTCGTTGCCAATCGAAGCGTAATAACCGCTTGTCGGATCCAGTCGATCGTCCCGGCGATCGTACAGCAAGACCTGTCCGATCTCTGAGGTCAGGTGCTGCCCCGATTCGAGCACGATGAACAGCGATGTGTTGTTCTGAAGGTTTATAATATCGTCGGATCGTGCCGTGTATTTGAACGTCTGGCGCAGGTTGTCCGTGATCTGGTACCCGGCACGAAGCGCCCCGCCGTAGGAGAATTGCTGGTAGGGAGGCGTCACCCCGCTAAAGAAATTCGCCGTCGGGCTAGTCTTGACTTCAAAGATGTCAACCCCGGCCGCGATATTCTTATCTAAGAAATAGGGCTCAGTAAAACTAAGGTCGACTTGTTGAGAGCGCAATGAAACCACAGCCCCGATCCGCAGATCTTGGCCGCGTCCGAGGAAATTCCTTTCGCGAATGTTGACATCGGCCAGCGGACCGTCGGTGGTCGAGAATCCGAGCCCCAGGGACAGTTCCCCCGTCGACTGTTCTTCAACCTCGGCGGTCACCACCGTCTTGTCCGGTGCCGATCCCGGGGCATTGGTCACCTCAACCTTCTTGAAGAAGCCAAGGCTTTTGATACGCGTCTGCGAACGTTGCATCTTGGTGGTGTTGAAGGCATCGCCCTCGACCAGCTGGAACTCGCGGCGGATCACCTTGTCGAGGGTCCGCACGTTGCCAACGATGTCGATCCGCTCGACATAAACTTGGGGACCCTCCTGCACGGCGAAAGTAATGTCGACCGTGTGGTCTTCACGATTTCGCGTGATGTTCGGCTTTATTTCGACAAAGGCATACCCCCGGTTGCCGAGCGCCTCAGTGAGAACCGAGATCGACTTTTCGACAGCATCGGCATCGTACCAGTCGCCGGAGTGGACCGTCAAAAGCGGAAGGACTGCCTCCGGCGGCAAATCCTTGAGCTTGATATCGACCTCGACCTTGCCGAAGCGATAGCGCTCTCCCTCGTCGAGCGTGAAGGTAACGATAAAACCGTCGCGATCCGGGGTCAGCTCCGCGACTGCCGAAACCACCCGAAAATCAGCATACCCCTCCGTGAGATAGAACTTTCGTAACAGCTCACGGTCATAGGTCAAGCGATCTGGATCGTACGTGTCATCAGTCGATAGAAACCGATACCAGCGGCTTTCTTTTGTTTGGATAACTCCTCGAAGTTTACCTTCGCCGAACTGATGATTTCCAATGAAATTGATGCCGCGTATGCCAGTAAACTCGCCCTCGCTGATCTCGAAGACGAGGTCAACTCTGTTTTCAGAAAGTTGAATGACCTTTGGTTCGACGGTTGCTCCGAACCGTCCGTGTCGGCGATAGAGATCAAGGATGCGCTTGACATCGTTCTGCACCCGAGAACGGGTATAGACGACGCGCGGGCGCAACTGGATCTCGGCATTGAGATCCTTATCGTCGAGCTTGCGGTTGCCTTCGAAGGCGATGCGATTGATGATTGGATTCTCGACCACCTTGACGACCAAGGTGTTGCCAACCCGGCTCAGATTGACATCAGCGAAAAGGCCGGTAGCGAACAGCGCCTTAAGCGACTTGTCCACACGCTCATCGTCCCACGCATCACCCGGCTGGATCAGCAGATAGGAGCGAACCGTTTCGGGCTCGATCCGCTGCACTCCTTCGATTCGGATATCACCGACCGTTCCCCCACCCGTTTGAGCGGCCGCAGGGCCACGAGCCGCGCTCTGCGCTGCCACTAGTCGCGGCGTTGCGGCCGCAGCCAGCAGGGTCGCGCCAAGCACCGCCCACCATACGTACGTTAAGCTGATACAACGCAAAACAACGCCACCCCCAGTCGTCATCGGCCCCCTGGGTCTCCGATCGCCCTAGGTCACAAGGCCTTTGACAAACTCCACGATCCGAAGATGGACGAGATCATTCCAGGTGGCGAACACCATCAACGTCAACACCAAGGCAAGCCCGATGCGAAAGCCGTATTCCTGCGCCCGGTGCCCCAGGGGTTTCCCGCGCACCGCCTCGGCTGCATAGAACAGCAAGTGTCCGCCATCAAGAACCGGGACCGGGAACAGATTGATCAATCCAAGGTTAATCGACAGGACCGCCATGAACCACAATACCGCGACCATCCCACCCTGGGCGACCTCTCCGGACATCTGAGCAATACGCAGCGGCCCCCCGAGTTCGTCCGCGGCGCGCGTTCCGATGACGATCTGCCACATCGCCTTTAGCGTCCCAATGGACAGATCCCAGGTCTCGGTCCCGGCCTGCAGGAGCGCGGTCAGCGGATCCCGTTTAATGTACTCCATCCCGCTGCGAGTGATGCCGAGCAAGCCGATTTCGTAACGATTGCCGAAGCGATCGGTCAGCTCAGTCCGACTCGGCGTGACACGAAGTTCGATCTCTTGACCGTCGCGCCTGACCACGATGGCCATCGGCACGCCGGGATTGAGACGAACCGTCTGCTGCACATCCTCGAAGCGCGCGATATGTCGCCCGTCGATGCTGAGCATCACATCGCCAGGCCGAATGCCACCCTGTTCGGCCGCGCTGCCCGGCTGGACCTGTCCGACTTCAGCGGGTGTATAGGGTTGGCCGAAAGTCATGAAAAGAACCGCCAAGACAACAATCGCAAACACAAAATTCGCCGCGGGTCCGGCAGCGACGATGGCCGCGCGTTGGCCGAGCCTCTTGTAATGGAACGAGACCTCCCGCTCCGCTTGCCCGAGTCGCGCAAGCCCCGCAGCTGGGAGACCGGAACTCGCATCTGCGTCGCCAAACATCTTGACGTATCCGCCCAGCGGGATCGTGCTGAATTTCCACCGGGTTCCGGCGCTGTCCCACCATCCGAACAGCTCCGAGCCAAAGCCGATCGAGAAGACTTCGACCCGAACGCCATTCCAGCGCGCGATCAGGTAGTGCCCGAATTCGTGGACAAAGACGAGCACGGTAAGAATTAGTAGAAACGGGACGAGGTAGGTCAGGCCGTGATGCAGAAACTCTATCATCGCAGATCCGTTAGCGCAGGGCTGCGCGGCAAAGCGCGGACGCCCGAAAGCCCGGCGGCAACTTCCCGCGCCGCTGTGTCGAAATTATAGACGTCGTCGAGGGATTCAAGCTTGCCACCCGGCAGCTGATCGAGCGTTCGCTCCACCGTTTCGACGATTTCGAGAAACCCGATGCGACCCTCCAGAAAGGCGTGTACCGCAGTTTCATTCGCCGCATTCAAGACGGTCGGACAGCCGCCGCCGCGGACCAGCGCCTCCCGTGCGACGCGCAGAGCAGGGAAACGTCGCTCGTCAGGTGGCTCGAATGTTAGGCGACCTACCGCCGTCAGGTCGAGCCGTTTGGTCGGTGTCTCGATTCGATCCGGCCAAGCGAGTGCGTAGGCGATCGGGGTGCGCATGTCGGGTGACCCAAGTTGCGCCAGCACCGAGCCGTCGCGGTATACCACCGCGCCATGTACGATCGACTGGGGATGGACGACGACTTCGACGCGGTCTAACGGCAGCTGGAAGAGATGATGGGCCTCGATGATCTCGAGGCCTTTGTTCATCATCGTTGCCGAATCGACCGAAATCTTGGCTCCCATGCTCCAATTGGGGTGGGCGATAGCCTCCTGCGGTGTGACCCCCCGCATGTCCTCGAAGTTTCGCTCGCGGAACGGGCCGCCACTCGCCGTCAGGATGATCCGTTCGATCGTGTCGACGCGAGCGAGATCAAAGCATTGCCAGATCGCATTGTGCTCGCTGTCGACCGGCAACAACGTCGCATGGCAGCGGGTCACTTCCTGCATGACAAGATCGCCGGCGCACACCAGAGCTTCCTTGTTGGCAAGAGCGACGATAGCCCCGCGCTGGACCGCCGCCAACGTTGGTGCCAGCCCGGCCGCCCCCACGATTGCCGCCATCACCCAGTCGGCGGGCCGCAGCGCCGCTTCGACAATAGCCTGCGCGCCACAGGCCGTTTCGATCCCGGTTCCAGCGAGAGCCTCCTTGAGCGCCGGATAATGGACGGGGTCGGCGATCGCAGCGAACCGTGCCCGCAACGCGCGCGCTTGCTCGGCCAAACGAACCGGGTTCCGGTTGGCGGTGAGACCCTCGACCTCGAACTCCTCTGCGTTCCGCAATAGCAAATCGACGGTATTCTGCCCGACAGAGCCGGTAGAACCGAGAATCGTGACGCGCCGCACCCCTTCGAAGCGGGCGGCACGGTCATCGGACGCGGTCATTGCCATGTTACGACACTGCGGCCGTCAATCAGGGTCACCAGCGCCACGACCGGTATCACAGCGAGCAGACCATCGAGCCTGTCGAGGAGGCCACCATGACCGGGAATAAGACCGCTGGAGTCCTTCACGCCAAACCTGCGCTTAGCCAAGGATTCGGCAAGATCGCCGAACTGCTCGACAATCGCAAGGCCCGTACTGAGGAGCACGAGCGGCAAGGCCGGAGAAATCCCGAGCCATGCCGCGGTCGCCCAGCCGGCGAGCGCGGCACATGTCGCACCGCCAGCGAGCCCCGCCCAGGTTTTGCGCGGGCTCCAGCGGGGTGCGAGCCGCGGGCCACCGAGCGTCCTGCCGATCACGTAAGCGCCGATATCGGTCGCCCACACGACGGCAAGGACCCACAACAGGGTCACGCGTCCGTCGGGCCCGCCGCGCGCGAGCCACAGCAGGCAAATGCAAGGAAGGGCCACCCAGAGCGCACCGAAGGCGATCCATTCCGGATGGAGATCCGGTCGCCCTCGAGCGGACCAGAAGACGATGCCCGCACCGAGAAGGGCAAATCCAATCGCTGATCCGAGGGTGGTGAGCGTGGCTGTGGCAATCGCGGCGAGAACGACCCCTACGAGCACGATCCCTGTTGCACCAAAGCGACCCCGACGACACAGCCGTCCCCATTCCCAAGCCATGACTGCGCCGGCCAACGCGGTCAGCAACGGAAGCCAAGGCGATCCGAACCAAATCGCCGCGATCGGTAACGGGGCAAGGGTAATCGCCGACAGCACGCGGGGCCGTAGCGAGCCGTATTCAGCGTGAGCCAACCGACGCACCGTACCGGCGTTCCCGGCCGTAGAATTCATCGATCGCCCCCTCCAAGTCGCGCTTGGAGAAATCCGGCCACAGCGTCTTAGTGAAGACCAGCTCGGAATAGGCGCATTGCCAGAGCAGAAAGTTGCTGATGCGCTGCTCGCCACTGGTGCGGATTAACAAGTCCGGGTCTGGAATATCCGAGGTGAAGAGGTGGCGGGCGATGCAATCCTCGTCGACCTCCTCGGCGGCAAGCGCCCCGCACGCGGCCTGCGCAGCTATCGCTCGCACGGCTGCAACGATTTCGGCGCGCCCGCCATACGACAAGGCCATCGTCAGAATAATTCGGGAATTATCGCGCGTCACGGTTTCGGCGTGTTCGATCAGGCTGATGATGTCTTGCGCGAGACGGCCAAGTTGCCCGATGACTTTCAGACGAACGCCATTGCGATGCAATTCAGCGATCTCGCCGCACAAATAATGGCGCAGTAAGGCCATCAGATCCTGGATCTCGCCGGACGGCCGCTTCCAGTTCTCCGAAGAGAACCCGAAAAGCGTCAGATAGCGGATGCCCAGCTCGGCAGCTGCTATCACGGTGCGGCGCGCCGCCTCGGCCCCGCGCCGATGTCCTGCGATCCGCGGCACACCGCGAGCCTTCGCCCACCGGCCGTTGCCGTCCATGATGATCGCGACGTGCCGCGGCGGCGCCCGCGGTGTGGCAACCGCGCTCATCGGACCGCTCATTAAACCTGCAAGATCTCCCTGTCCTTTTGCGTGAGCGCTTCGTCGATGCGGTTGGTATACTCGTCGGTTAGATGCTGGATCTCTTGCTGTTGTTTGCGCTGTTGGTCTTGCGAGATCTCGGCGTCTTTTTCCCGCCGCTTGAGCACCTCGATCCCGTCACGGCGCACGTTGCGTACCGCAACGCGCGCCTGCTCGGCGTATCTTGCCGATACCCGAGTCAGCTCGCGCCTCCGCTCCTCATTCAAATCGGGAATCGGAACGCGGATCGTCTGACCCTCGGTTTGCGGATTAAGGCCCAGCCCCGCTTCCCGGATCGCCTTGTCGACGGCCTTGACAATCGCGCGATCCCAGACCTGGACGGTAATCATCCGCGGCTCCGGCACGCTGATATTGGCGACCTGGTTGAGCGGCGAAATACCGCCGTAAGCGGGGACGGTGACCGGTTCGAGGAGGCTCGCCGACGCGCGGCCGGTTCGCAACCCCCCGAATTCCTTGCGCAACACTTCAAGAGCGCCGTCCATGCGGCGCCGGAGATCCTTGAGGAGCACGTCTTCAGGCATGGCCTGCCTTTCCGCGTCGATGCTTAAGTTAGTTCGCCGATGATCGTACATCGCCCGCAGCCCTGGAGGACCTTGGCGAAACCGCCGTTCTCAAAGATCGAGAACACGAGGATCGGGATGCGGTTCTCCCGCGCGAGGGAAATTGCCGACGCATCCATCACCTGCAAATCCCGCGACAATACGTCGAGGTAGCCGAGCCGTTCGAACCGCACGGCATCCGGTACCTGGTTGGGATCGGCGTCATAGACGCCATCGACTTTGGTCGCCTTCAACAACGCGTTGCAGCCCATTTCGGAAGCCCGCAACGCCGCGGCGGTATCCGTCGTAAAGAATGGATTGCCGGTCCCGGCGGCGAAGATGACGACTCGGTTCTTTTCCAGGTGGCGCAACGCCCGGCGGCGAATGTAGGGTTCACAAATTGCCTGCATCGAGATTGCCGACTGGACCCGCGTCGTCACACCTCGCTGTTCGAGCTCGTTTTGCACGGCGAGCGAATTAATCACCGTGGCCAGCATGCCGATATAGTCGCCCGAAGCGCGCTCCATCCCGACAGCACTGCCCGATATGCCACGGAAGATGTTGCCGCCGCCGATGACTAAGCACAGTTCGACACCCAGGGCGTGTACAGATTGGATTTCGTCGGCGACACGCGCAACCATCTCGGGATCGAGACCATATTCCCGCGTTCCCATCAACGCTTCGCCGGAGACCTTGAGAAGAACGCGGCGGTACTTGAGATCGACTGACATGAGGCCTACGCAGATCCGCCTGGATGGTCCAGTCTCGCGATCGGATCGAGGATACACCAAACCGGTCGTCCCGTAGCACCTTTCGAAGGCCTGTGACGAGCACGGGCGGGAGGCCGTCGGCACTCGGCTTCGTGGTACCACCTGAGGGTTAAGATTTCAACCCAAGCTCTTGGGCTGCCTTCGCCCCCGGCCGACTCTGGCGCGTCGTCAGCTCTTCAGTTGTGCCGCCACCTCGGCCGCGAAATCGGGGCGATGCCGATCGATCCCTTCGCCGAGGGCAAAACGCGCGAAGCCGGTCACCCGAATCGGCGCGCCGGTGGTCTTCGCCGCTTGTTCGACCACCAGGGATATCTTGGTCTTCTGGTCGACGACAAAAATTTGCTCGAGCAGGACGACCTCCTCGTAGAACTTGCGCAACCGGCCGTCGACCATCTTCGCGATGATCTCCTCGGACCTCCCGGTCGCGCGGGCCTGCTCTTGCAGCACGTTGCGCTCACGGTCCAGCGCCGATTTCGGCACCGAGGCGATGTCGAGATAGAGCGGATTGGCCGCCGCGATATGCATTGCCAGTTGCTTGCCGAGCACTGCCAACTCGTCGCCGCCGATCGTCGAGGTCAAGGCGACGATAACGCCGATTTTGCCGATCCCCGGTCCGAGCGCGTTGTGAACGTAGGAGAATACGCCTCCCTGCCCGGCTGACAGCCGCTTCAATCGCCGCAGCACCAGGTTTTCGCCGATCGTCGAGATCAGATGAGTCAGCTCGGCCTCGACAGTGCGCTCGCTACCCGGATAGATACCTTCTTTAAGCGAGGGGATCTCGCCGTCTCCTTCGAGCGCAAGCTGGCTGACGCCCCGAACGAAGCTCTGGAATTCCTTGTTGCGGGCGACGAAGTCGGTCTCCGAATTAACCTCGACGACGGCGCCGACGAAGCCATGCGCTGCGACTCCGATTAGGCCTTCGGCAGCAACCCGCCCAGCCTTGCTCGCGGCCGCTGCCAGACCCTTCTTCCTCAGCCAGTCGACGGCGGCCTCGATATCCCCGCCCGTATCGCCGAGCGCTCTCTTGCAATCCATCATGCCCGCGCCGGTCTTTTCGCGCAGCTCCTTAACCAGTGCCGCGGTCACCTTCGCCATTTGCGTTAAACTCCCGTCTAAGCTCCGTCAGCCGCCGTTTCGGCTTCGCTCGGCAGTACGCTGTCGGGTACGCCTCCGGCTTCACCCACGCCAGGAACCTCCGCTGGGAAATCCTCGGGAAGCGTGAGATCAGGGATCTCTGCACGGGCACCGACATCGACCCCCGACGCTGCGAGCTCAGCCTGCAATCCATCGAGCACCGCGGCCGCCACGAGATCGCAGTAGAGCTGAATAGCCCGCATGGCATCGTCGTTTCCCGGGATCGGATATGCGATGCCGTCGGGTGACGAGTTCGAATCGAGGATCGCCACCACCGGGATGCGAAGGGTATTTGCCTCGCTAACCGCGATCGCTTCCTTGTTGGTGTCGATGACGAACAATATATCGGGCAGCCCCCCCATCTCTTTGATCCCGCCAAGCGCGCGTTCGTATTTGTCGCGCCGCCGCGTCAGCTCCAGCAATTCGCGCTTGGTCAGCCCGCTCTGCTCCTGCGTGATCCGTTCTTCGACCTCGCGCAGCCGGCGGATCGACTGGGAAATGGTCTTGAAGTTGGTCAGCATCCCGCCGAGCCAGCGGTGATTGACGTGGTATTGGCCGCAGCGCTTGGCAGCCTCGGCGATCGGCTCCTGCGCCTGGCGTTTCGTGCCGACCAGCAGCACACGGCCGCCGCCGGCGACGACGTCGCGGATCGCCTGCAACCCTTGGTGCAGCATCGGCTCGGTCTGTTCGAGATCAATGATGTGAATCCCGTTGCGGACGCCGAAAATGTAGGGCCCCATCTTGGGGTTCCATCGTCGGGTGTGATGGCCGAAATGGACGCCGGCTTCGAGCAGCTGGCGCATGCTAGCCGTAGGAATTGCCATAGTCGGTCCTTTCTCCGGTTGGGCCGCCGCAGGGAAAATCGGTCCTTCGAAAATCTCGAAGACACCGACACCGGAGCGGCCGCTGCTGGATGGCAGCGGCCGCGGCCCTGCGTGAGGTGTCGCTAGGTTACTTACGGTGGCTGGGCCCCGAAGGCAAGCCCAGAGGGTCGCGATGCTCGACAGCGAGCCCATGGTGATGTTTCTCTCCTTGTACAGGGCGCTGCCGAATGTCACCTCCTCCCCGATGAATCGATGGCTTAGCGGCGCGATCGTCACGATCTTGCTGGCGTCCGCCGCCGGATATCCCATCGAACACCCGGTCGCAGCGCCCGGCGGTTGCGGGGCGGTTCGGTTGGGCGAAACGACAGTCGCGACCCTGCGCAACGCGCCGCTCGTGACCTTGTCCGCCAACGGGGCGCCGGTGACGCTGGTTCTCGATACCGGGGCAGAAGGGACTATCTTGACGCCCGCGGTCGCCCAGCGGATTGGCGCGCAACACCCCCGCATCGAATTTCAGAGGCAGCTGCGTGGGATTGCCGGCACCTTGCAGACCAGCGAGGCGGAGCTGCGCACCTTCACCGTCGGCGGAGTCGCTATCCCATGGCGCCGGGTTCGGGTTGCTCCGGTCAATGTGGCGAGCGTCTTCTCGGGGCCGCTCGACGGCGTGTTGGGTGCCGACTCTCTGAGCAGCTTTGACGTCGATCTCGATCTGCCGGGTCACCGCATGATCCTTTACGAAAAACAAACCTGTCCGGCCGCGGCGCCCGCCTGGGCCGAGCCCTACGACAGGATCAGCGCGGGCCGATCGATGGGCGATCACCTGTTCTTTCCGGTCCGGCTCGATGGCCGTAGGACCGACGCGTTCGTCGATACCGGCTCGCAATTCACTGTGCTCTCGAGCAGGGCCGCGCTCGCGCTTGGCGTCAGCGAAACGGTATTGGCGCACGACCGTGTGGCCACGGTGCGCGGCGCAGCGGCAGAACAGCTGGCCGCACGCGTCCACCGGTTCTTGCAATTGGAAATCGGGGCAGAGACGATCCGCAATCCCGAAATCATCGTGACCGACGTGAGGCTGAGCGACGCCGACCTCGTGCTGGGGATCGACTTCCTGAGAGCTCGACGGATCTGGTTCTCGTACGGCTCACAGCAAATCTTCATAATGCGCCGCGCTTAGATTCCCTTTGCGAGGGCCGGGACCCTGCCCGGATCGACGCTTGCCCGCTGGGGTGCTAGGATTGCTAATCATGCGCATCGCTGGCCTCGTCGGATCGGTCGCGAGTGTTCGCCGTAAGTTGCGGGCGGTAGCCGCGGTTATCGCCGATCCCGGCGCTACCGAGCACGAGAGAGCCAACGCGCAGACCCTGAAGGCGCGCCTGGAACGGCGGCTCAAAGAGGCCGGAGCCCCCGCCGGGGATTGGACGGATAACGCCTTTCGGCTCGGTCGGTGGGCGAAGGAGTTGAGACAATCCTCGTCCCCCGCATCACCCAAGGGGGATTGGACAGACAACGCCTACTGGCTGGGAAAGACGCTGCGTCAGGGCTACAAGCGGTGGAACGCCGACCGCCGACAGGGTCCGACGACCGACTGTTAGAGGAAGTTGCCATGTCGCTGAGCCGGGAATTCGCGGCGTTTGTCGGCAAGCTTCAATACGAGGACCTGCCGGCGGCAGTCGTCGACCGCGCCAAGGGTGTCACGCTGCAGGCACTTTGCTCGGCGCTGGTCGCGCATGACATGCCGGCGAGCCGTCAGGCCTTGGCATTGATGCAAGAGGAGGAGGCTGGCGGTGGCGGGGTCGCGACCGTGCTGTGCAGCGGTAGCAAGCTGACCAAGGCGGGAGCTGCCTTTGTCGATGCGGAGACGATCTTCGCCGGCGGCAAGTGGGACACCTTCCGGATGCTGACGCATCCCGGTATCGCGATCGTGCCGGCGGCGCTCGTGGCGGCGGAAATCACCGGCGCCAGTGGCAAGATGTTCCTGACCGCCGTCGCCGCCGCCTACGAGGTCATGGAACGCATGGCCGCCGAATTCATCCCGACCGTCATGTCGCGCGGCTTTCACGCGGGACCGGTGTTCGGCATCTTCGGCGCCGCGGTCGCAGCCGCCAAGCTCGGCGGCCTCGACGAAAATCAGGTCCACAGCGCGATCGCGCAATGCGTCAACCTGGCGGCCGGCAATCTCGAAGGCGCGCGCAGCGGCGGGCGATCCTTGCGTGAGGGCGGAGCAGTACGCAACGCGCTGCTCGCCGTCGCCTTGGCCAAGCATGGCACGCCGGGCGGCGAGATGACGCTGGAAGGCGAGGCCGGCTTCTACCATGCCTATGCCGGCAACAACCGCGGCCAGTTGCGCTACAGTTTCACAGGGGACAACCGCGCCGATCTCGCCCAGATCACGCGCGGCCTCGGCCGTGACTGGATCTTTCTCGAGACGCTGTACCGGATCTACTCGACCGCCGGCTACAACATCGCCCATGTCGATGTGACAGCGAAATTGTGCGAGGAGCACAATCTCCACTATGCCGACATCGACCGCATCGAGGCAGTGGTCAACTGGCTGGAGACCGAGTATCCAAGCCCGGCCTTCCCCAGCCGGGGCATCGACAACCCGCCACAGGTCGGAAGCACGCAGTACTTCACGGCCTGGGGCGCGGTCGAGCGCGGCTATCCTTTACTGCGCGGGGCGCAGCCCGGCCCGGGCGAAGCCGATCCGCCTGCAGTGCTCGAACTAATGCACCGTGTCACCCTGATCCCGACAGTGCGCCGCACTCTTTTCGGGCCACGGATAACGGTTTTCACCAAAGACGGTCGCAGCTTCACGAAGGAAGGCACCGGCCGAGAGTTCATCTGGGATGTCGAGGAACAAGCCCGGCGCATCCGCCCCATCGCGCCGGGCCTCGCGATAACCGAAGCGCAATTCGCCGAGCTGATCGACGCCTGCCGCTGCCTCGACCACAGCGAACGCGCGGCCGAGAGACTGATCGCGCTAACCATCCCCACCTGAACCCTCATCCCGGCCCTCTCCCCGCAGGCGGGGAGAGGGAGGGACCCGCTCGCTCAACTTGCCAGATCTCGCTGACGCAAGGGGCTAGCAAGCGATCGGTGGTGATCGCGCTGCCCCGACCGCCGGTCACTCCTCCGGCATTCCGGCCTTGCGCAATCCAGCGATGTATGTCGCATCGAGCAAGGCGCGGACTTTCGGTGCGTGCCCCGCATATCCACCCGGGAAACGCCTCACGTTGGCGATGCTCGAAAAACGATCTCCACTCTGCAGCCGGCGGGCTTCGGCTAGCCCGGCGGTGGCGCGATCGGTGTCGCCGTTGAGGCCATAGGCCGCGGCGAGCAGAGCATGTACGAAGGGCAATTCCGGGACCAGATTGCGTGCCTTTTCGAGCCACCGGATTGCGTCGCCGGTGCGCGATTTCAGCAGATCTGCATGGCCAATCCTGAAATAAAAGTGGCCCAGTCGTGGATCGCGCGGGCTGAGCCGGATCGCCCGCTCTTCGAGCGGGACGACTTCCTCGATTGATCCGGTCTTTATCTCGCAATCTGCAAGAACGTGCAACGCGACCGCCGAATTACGATTGATCGCCAGCGCCGTTTCGTATTCGGGTATTGCCTCCTCGCATCGGCCCTGAGCCCGCAACACGTCGCCTTTGGCCATATGTGCCAATAAGCTGCGGGGCGATGCCGCCAGGGCTCGGCCGATTAGCTCGTCGGCGCGTTCCAGGTCGGCCGCCGCGAAGCCCTGTACCCCGTCGAGAACGCGCACCGCGAGCGCCTGCGCCAACAAGCTCTGCGCATCGACCGACCGCGGGTCGAGCGCCAGCGCATGCTCGAACATGCTGATCCGCTCTGGATGGGTCTCGCGCGAATTTGGCCGGAGCCCTGCAGCGCGTCCCCGGAAGATGTAGTCGAGCGCGTCGGGATTGTCGGTCGGTCGGACGGCCTCCGCGGCGACCAGCTCGATGTTGAGCGCGGTCGCGATACGGCCGGTAATTTCGTTTTGCAGCGCGAACAAATCGCCGGTGTCGCGGTCGAACCGCTCGGCCCACAGATGAACGTCGCTTTCGGCATCGATCAGCAGGGCAGTGACGCGAACCTGGTTACCCGATCGCTGGACACTTCCATCCAGCACATAACGCACGCCAAGCTCGCGGCCAATTTGCCTCGTGTCGACAGACTTGCTCCGATAGGTGAACGCGGAGTTGCGCGAGATCACGAGCATGTCGGGGAGGTGCGACAGGTCGGTTGTCACACCCTCGGTGATGCCGTCGGCAAAATACTGTTGCTCCGGGTCGTTACCGATATTGACGAAGGGTAGCACGACGATCGATAGGCGCGGCGCCGGGCGTGAATCCCAAAGTAAGGGCAAGTGCCAAATCCCGGCGCCGACGGCAGCTACAAGAGCCAGCGCGCCGATGACAGGAGCCATGACGCCGCTCCAAAAGCGACGCCGGGCCGGGGACAGTTGCAGCTGTGAGACGCCACCGTTACAGCCCGGCGCGAGGGTATCTCCCGATTGCCCGTTCCCGATGCTGCCATTGTCTGAATGTGGCTCACTCGGGGGTGGGTTCGCGGGCTCGACCCGCTTTACGGGTGCAACAAAACGGTAGCCGCGCCCGGGGACGGTCTGGATGCAGCTGCCGTCCGCGCGATCGCGATCGAGGATCCGGCGCAAAGTTGCAATCTGGATCGTCAGATTGTTGTCGTCGACCACCATCCCCGGCCACGCGGCCGCCATGATCTCGTGCCGAGAAAGAAGATCATCCGGCCGCTCGACCAGCACGCGGAGCACGTCGAGCGCGCGCGAGCCAACTTCGAGTGGTGC
>JAFAHQ010000209.1 GCA_019237135.1 Alphaproteobacteria bacterium | reverse complement strand
ACGCCGCGCGGTCTCGCCGAGGCGCTCGGAATAGATCTACCGCGCCGCCCCGCCGAAGAGTGCGTGACGCTCGCTACCACGGCCCGCTTCTTGCTCGAGGAGCTCGGCGGGGAGACCGACGCCGAAGCGCGTACGGTCGCGGAGGCTATGGATCGCGGCGGCTGGCTGTGGGCCCCGGCCGTCATCGCCGCGTTGCCCGCTTGCGATGCGGATGCGCTTGAGCGGGCGGCGGGGCTACGTGTATGGACGAGGCTGGCCGAATGGAGCGAGACTGCGCCCGGGTCGGCGCCGGGTAACGAGACGGTGCGCCCCGAGGCGGCGCGCTCGCGCCTCGCCCAACTGCTCGGCGAGGCCGCCGAGCCGCGGCCCGAGCAAGCCGATTACGCCGCAGCGGCCGCCGCCGCCTTCGCGCCGCGCGACCAGCTCGACCGACCCCAAGCCGTCCTCGCCGAAGCGGGGACGGGGGTCGGCAAAACGCTCGGCTATATCGCACCGGCGAGCCTGTGGGCAGAGAAGAATCGCGGGTCGGTATGGATCTCGACCTACACCCGCAACCTGCAGACCCAGATCGCCGGCGAGCTCGACCGGCTCTATCCCGATCCCGCGTTGAAGCAGCGCCGCGTCGTCGTTCGCAAAGGGCGCGAGAACTTCCTCTGTCTGCTCAATTACGAGGAAGCGCTCGGCGCCGCGCTGATGCGGCCAGGGAAGTCATTAGCGCAGCTCGGGTTGATCGCCCGCTGGATCGCCGTCAGCGACGCCGGGGATCTGGTGGCCGGGGACTTCCCGGGCTGGCTCTCCGAGCTGATCGGATTCGGGCGCGTCAACTGGCTCGCCGATCGCCGCGGCGAGTGCGTGCACTCGGCGTGCCCAGAGTTTCGCCGCTGCTTTGTCGAAAAGAACATCCGCAAAGCTCGCCAGGCGCAGATCGTCGTCGCCAATCATGCGCTGGTCATGATGCAGGCGGCACTTGGCGGGCTCGACGACGCGACCGTCCCCACCCGCTATGTCTTCGACGAAGGTCATCACCTGCTCGCGGCGGCGGACAGCGCTTTTGCCGTGCGCCTGTCCGGCCGGGAAGGGCGCGAACTGCGCCGCTGGATCGTCGGCGCGGAAGGCGGTCGAGGGTCGCGCGCGCGAGGTCTGCGCCGCCGGATCGGTGACCTGGTAGAAGGCGATGAAGTTGGCGCCAAGGCGCTGATCGACGTCCTCGCCGCCGCGCGTATGCTCCCTTCCGACGACTGGACGCAGCGGGTTGCCGAAGGGCGCGGGAACCAAGGTTTCGAAAAACTTCTCGTGCTGGTCCGCCAGCAGGTCCTGGCGCGTGCCGTGCTCGCCGACAATGGTTACGGCTTGCAGGCCGAGGCGCGGCCGCCGATCGAAGGCTTGATAGACATGGCGTCGCAGCTGGCCGACAGCTTGGAACGCCTGGCGGCCGCAATGGAGCGGCTCTCCGACACCTTGCGAACCCGGCTCAATGATCCCGATAACCCGCCCGATACCGGCCTGCGCCAGCGTCTCGATGCGACGATCCGCGGCCTCGACCGGCGCCGCGAGCTGCAGCTCGCCGCCTGGAGCCGGCTGCTGCGCGACCTTGCCGGGCCGCCCCAGCCGGAGACGGTGGAGTGGTTCGCGCTCGACCGGATCGACGGGCTGGAGACCGATGTCGGGATGAACCGAAATTGGGTCGATCCGGGTATCCCTTTCGCTGCGCTGGTGGCGCGGCCGGCGCATGGCCTGCTCGTGACCTCGGCGACCCTGACCGATGACGCCGCCGATCCCGAGCTCGCCTGGCGTGGCGCCGAAGCCGGTACCGGTCTGCGCCACCTGCCGGCGAGCCCGGCCGCGGCGCGCATCGCCTCGCCCTTCGACTATGCGCGGCAGACGCGCATTTTCGTGATCACCGATATCCCTCGCGACGACATCGGACAAGTCGCAGCGGCCTACGCGGCCTTGTTCGTCGCGGCGCATGGCGGCGCGCTCGGCCTCTTCACCGCGATCACAAGACTGCGCGCCGTGCACCAGCGCATCGCCCCGGCCCTCGAGGCGCGCGGGCTCGTGCTGCTCGCCCAGCACGTCGACGCGATGTCGACCGCGACGCTCGTCGATATCTTTCGCGCCGAGGAGGATTCCTGCCTGCTCGGCACCGATGCGGTGCGCGACGGCGTCGATGTCCCGGGCCGCGCGTTGCGCCTCCTCGTTTTCGATCGGGTTCCCTGGCCGCGTCCCGATATACTACACCGGGCCCGTAAACCGGTGTTCGGCGGCGCGGAATATGCCGACAGGATCGCCCGACTTCGGCTACGGCAGGCCTACGGCCGGCTAATCCGCCGCGCCGACGATCGCGGCGTCTTTGTCATGCTCGACCGGGCCGTGCCGTCGCGCCTGCTCGCCGCCTTTCCCGAGGGTGTCGCCGTCGCTCGAGTGCCGCTGGCGCAGGCGACCGAGGCGACCGCCCGGTTTCTCGAAACACCCCCACCCAACCCTCCGCCCGCAGAGGAGGGTAGGGTGGGGTGGGGGATTGACAGGCGCCCGCCGATTTTGGTCTGACAGCTATCGACAACCGAGCCGCGAAAGGACCCGGCATGCTCGACCATCACCGCGCCCTGATCTACACTATGGTGATCGTGTCCGCAGCCGAGAGCGAGCTCCCCGATGCGGAGCTCCGCATCATCGGCGATATCGTCGGCGATCTTCCGGTGTTCCGCGATTTCGACCAAGGCGAATTGCCAAAGGTGCTCAACGACTGCACCGAGCTGATCGGTCGCGAGAACGGGCTCGAGGAGACCCTCAAGGTGATCAGGGCGGGGCTCCCGGCAAAGCTGCGCGAGACCGCCTATGCGATCGCGTGTGATCTCGTCGCTTCCGATGGCGAAGCCTCGCAGGAGGAGCTGCGGGTCCTCGAGTTGATCCGTCATCGGCTCGGCCTCGAACGGCTGGTCGCCGCCGCCATAGAGCGCGGTGCAAGGGCACGGTTTCAAACCCTCTAGTGCCGCGGCATTAGTCGCGTGATGTGTCCGGCTCTGTTGCGCGGGGCAATGCTTGCCTGACGGCCGCCTGGATTTCGGGCGGCTGGGCGGCGAGCGCATCGCACACCCGTCCGAGCTGTCGACGCAGGTCGTAAACCTGATCGAGCAATCCGAGGACCAGCGACAGTGCCTCGTCGTCGATCGCAAACTCACGGCGTACCTCGAGGATCAGCTCGACCCGTGCCACATCGATCTCATGGAAGATCCAGGTTCTGTCGCGCCGTTCGGGCAGCACCCAGCGGTTTTCAACCCAACGGGAAAGCTCGCGCCGATCGAGCCCGGCGAAGCGGTCGAGCAGTTCCTCGAATGCAATCATGAGCGTGTCCCCTCACGCGGGTCGAAGGGGTGTCGCGGCGCCCATTTCTCGAGAAATGCCGCCAGCTCCGGATCGCCACTCGGTCCGACCACCACTTTCAACGTTACATATTGATCGCCCGGGCCCTTCTTGCGTTGAATTCCTTTGCCGCGAAGGCGCAGCTGCGCGCCGGTATCCGAACCCTTCGGGATCGTCATCGTCACCGGACCGGTGATCGTCGGCACCGTCACCCTAGCGCCGAGCACCGCCTCGGCGAGACTGATGGGCAGCTCCATCCGGATGTTATCGCGGTCGCGGCGGAACAGCGGGTGGGGCGCTACATGCACCTCGATCAGCGCGTCGCCGGCCGGTCCGCCGCCAAGGCCGGGCCCGCCCTTTCCTCGCAGGCGAAGCACCTGACCGTCATTGATCCCGGGCGGAATCGTCACGTCGAGCCATTGCTCGGGAGCCAATGACAGGCGTTGCTTCGCGCCGGTCGCTGCCTCGACAAAATCGACGGTCAATGTGAAATGCCGGTCACCGCCGCGCGCCCTGAAACCCTCACCGCCGCGACCTCGCCAGCCACGCCCGGCCGAACCGAACGCGGCGAACAGGTCCTCGAGATCCCCTAGGTCCATTTCGCCTTCCGGCTGGTATTTCCGACCCTCCGCACCCTCGGCATAGCCGCGATAATACGAGCGCGGCGGTCGTTCGGCGCCGCTCTCGTCGATCTCTCCTCGGTCATAGCGCGCCCGCTTCTCCGGGTCCGAGAGGAGGTCATAGGCGGCTGAAACCGCCTTGAACCGTTCCTCCGCCTCGGGTTTGCCCGGGTTCAGATCAGGATGGAACTGCTTGGCGAGCTGCCGATAGATCTTGCGGATCTCGTCCGCGCTCGCGTCGGGCTTGACGCCGAGCACCTCATAGGGCGTTTGCGCCATCCGGGTTCAGTGCTGTCGTACCCGCTGACGCTGAGCGGCCTGTTGGTCAATTCGAACAGCGACAGTACGCTCCGAGCCGCCGCGGACGATGGTCAGGTCGACTGCGTCGCCAATCCGCGCGACAACGACGTGGTTCTTCAGCTCGGCCCCGTTACGGATCGGAACGCCATTTACCGCGATAACCAGGTCGTTCGTCCGCAATCCGGCGCGTTCGGCCGCCGAGCCCGGCTCGACCCTCGCGATTACCGCTCCTTGCGTGTGTGTCGTGCCGAGCGCCTGAGCGATGTCGGGCGTCAAGTCCTGAATCGCCACGCCGATCCGGCCGCGTTTGATCTCGCCGCCGCTGATCAATTGGTCCATAACCTGGCGCGCGATGTTGATCGGTACGGCGAAACCGATCCCGACATTCCCTCCGGACGGCGCGACGATTGCGGTATTGATGCCGACTATTCGACCTTGCAGGTCGACGAGCGGTCCACCCGAATTGCCCGGATTGATTGAGGCATCGGTTTGGATAAAGTCCTCATATCCTTCGATGCCGAGGCCGGTACGCCCGAGTGCGCTGACGATCCCTGATGTCACGGTCTGACCGAGGCCAAACGGATTGCCGACCGCCAGAACAAAATCGCCGACTTGCAGGCGATCGGAATCGCCCATCGGAACCGCGGTCAGATTGCTGCCCGAGATCTGCAGCACGGCGATGTCGGTTTCCGGATCGCGACCGATCAACCTCGCCCTGAACTGTCGGTTGTCCTTGGTCGTGACTTCGATGCTGTTGCCGTTTTCGGTTACGTGGCTGTTGGTCAGCACGTAGCCTTGCGCGGCGTCGACAATTACCCCGGAACCGGTAGCTTGAGTCTCTCGCTCGATGGGTCCCTGCTGCAAGTTGAAGAAGCGCCGGAACAGCGGATCCTGCAACAAGGGGTTGTCCTCGCGCACCCGACCGCGCACCGAGATGCCGACAACGCCTGGGGTTACCCGGCTCACGACCGGGGCGATGCTCTGCATCGGAGCGCCGCCGACTTCGGGTATCGGCGCCCCGGCGAGCACAGAACAAGGGGTGCCCGTTATCAGAGCGATCCCGCCTGACAGAACGAGCGCTGACAAGACCCGATTCATGGCTGTGAAGATCCTAAGCGGTGTTGTTCCCCCGCGGGCGAACGACACCTATCGTGTGTAAGGTTCCTTCGCTATCTATCTAACCCCTCGCGTGATCGCTTCAAGGGAACCTCTCTGCCGGCTTGGCAGCAGCCCCGGTGGTAGGCTGCTAATTATTTGTTCTGCTTTGTTTTTTGTTGTAAGCGAGCGATCGATCGCGCATGCTCGTTTGACCGGGTAGGGCGAACCGCACGAGAGCACGAAGGTGAGCGACCACAAGCAAGCGCTGCGCGATTATCGACTGACGACCGCGGAAATCATCTACCATCTTCCGGATCATCCCGATCTGTTGCAGAGCTTCATCTGGCAAAGGCTCGACGTAGCCCCAGACTTTCCCGAGCTGCGCCGCTTTCTGGAATTCTGGAGCCGCAATCTCGAAGGCAAGCTTCACTCTGTGAGGGTTGGCCAGGCACGCTTTTCCGGCCGGCCCAAGTTCAGCCATACCCGCACGTCGCTTCGCTTGCATTGATCGGCTGCCTGCCGGGCCGCTAGCTGCAACGAACGGTTGCGTCGATCATTAATCACCGGCGAATCTGCAGCAAATCTACAGCAAAATTTCTTGTCTTGGTTGCAACGCGTCGAACTGGCCGGCTAGTTGTAAATTGCTAAACTCACATATAAATCGCAATTTGTCAATCGGAATATCCCCTCTGCTCCGCCTCTAGTGGCGGCGGCCCAACCCTCGTCGGCGCGCGCGAGAATCAGGGGCGGGATCGTCAGTGCGAGCGCTGCAGCGGTCTTGAGGTTGATCACCAGCT
>JAFAHQ010000157.1 GCA_019237135.1 Alphaproteobacteria bacterium | reverse complement strand
CATCGGTTTTGGGCACCATCTTTTCCGGCTGCGCGGGCGCCCTGTCATTGCCGAAGCGGCCCCGCCACCGCTGATCGTCGAGATGGATGGGGTGGAGGTCGCCGGGGCGCGTTTTGCCCGCAATGGACGCCCCGAGGCCGCCGAGGTGGTGCAACGGCTGCAACACGCGGGAATGCGCATATTGCTGATGTCGGAGGGCACGGCGGACCTTACGGCAGCCCGCGCCAGGCGGCTCGGTGCCGACAGGTATTGCGGCGGCATGAGCCCAGAGGATAAAATTCGGCTATTGCACGACCTGCAGCAACAACAAGTTGCCGCCGCTTATGTCGGCGACTGTTCGGCGAATGCGGCGGTGGTGCGCGAGGCGCATCTCTTGATCGGCCTCGCCCGAGCCGACGCGCCGGCGGAAATCGGATTGGGGTCGGATATCGCGCTAGTGGCGTCGTCGATCTCTCCGCTGCCGGCGCTCTGCGCGCTCAGCCGCGACAGCGCCGGCCGCCAGAAGCGCGTAGGGTACGAGGTGATGACGCCCAACCTGCTGTGCGTGGGCGGCGTGTTCGCGTTCGAGTTCACCGCCATGGCGGTAGTGTTGATTTCCAACTTCGGCACCGGTTTGGCCTACAGCGGCGCGAAACGCGCGCTTCACACGGCGGCGGTGACGCGATTTGACGAGCAGGCCCACACCGAGTGCGCAGGGATCAAGACGAGCATATGAAGGGAGGAGCCTCAGGGAGCGCCGCGCCGGTGTCCGAACCGACGCCAGACGAGTCCGCCGTCCGCGAGCTTACACCAGCGCGCGTCGAGCAGCTGCCGAAAGAAGCCGGGTGGCTGCTGATAACTGCCGGCATTGTCGGCCTAGTGGTGCCGGGCGTGCTCGGGACGCCGTTTCTGCTCGCCGGCGCCGTGGTCCTCGCGCCCGGCGGATCGAAGCTGCTGTCGCGCTGGGCCGGCCACTCAGCGATGCGGCAGATCGGCCGCTTTCTCGACGATCTGGAGCGGCGTTACCCGCGCCGCTGACGCCGGGCAGCGCTCGAACATCGGAGCCATGGTGATGCCCAGTACCCGCAGTTTCTCGGGGGTGACAGCCGAGATCTTGAGCCGTATGAAGGAATTCGGGCGTGCTGAGTACGGCATCCTCTATGACCCCCCGGAGGGCCCGATCAGCACCGCCACGAGCCAGACACCGCTGGGCGAGTGCGTGATCGAATTCGTGCACGACGTTGCAAAGGGCGAATTGACACTGACCCTGGTCAGGAAGCCCTGGCTGCTGCCGGAGAGTTTGCTCTGGAACGGACTCTCGGAGACGCTCGAGCGCTGCCGCAAAGAAAGTTAAAGAGCGCATTCTCGGCATAAAAAGAGACCGATGTGCGGCTAGACACTGGAACCGTGTCAACCCAAGGGGGACAGAACGGCTTTGCCAATACCGACCTCGACTTTCAGCTCAAGCAACGGCGCATCGAAAAGATCATTGTGGTCGGCATGGCTGCGAACACCTGCATCGAGGCGACCGCTCGCGGGGGCGCGGAACTCGGCTATCACGTGACGTTGGTGCGGGACGCCACGGCGGCCTTCAGCCCAGAGGCGATGCATGCGGCGCACGAGATAAATGGACCAACATTCGCGCACGCCATCCTGACAGCCGATGAAGTGATTGCGTCACTGGTAAGGGCGTAAGCGGCGCGCCTAAGCTAATTCCGCCAACAACCTCTTCGCCTCTCGCAAATCTGCCGTGCCGAAACCTTCGGTGAAGCGGCCGCAAACGAGCTCCAGAGGCTCACTCGCGTCCGCCGTTCGATCTTGATCTCTCCACAAACGCGCGAGATCAGTGGCGGTGCGCAACTCCCAGAACGCTCCTTGCGCCCCCGTACAGTCGAGGGCCTGCCGGAGGTGTCCTTCAGCGGCGGAAGCAGCATCGGCTGCATCCTCCAGTATGACGAGCTCGCCCTTGATTCGAAGCAGCTCGGGGAGGTACCAATGCTCTTCATGGGCCGTCGACAGTATCAACGCTTGGTCAATGGTCGCCAATCCCTCGATCACCTGACCTGCGCGTCCCAAGCCTCCCGCGAGAATTGCGAGAAACGCCGGATAGCTCGGAGCAGCCCCGCTCTCGTGCAGCTCAGCAAGCGCGTCTCGGAACAGCGGCAAACCAGCCGCGAAGTTCTCTCGCGTGATCATCACCATGCCCAGAAAACAACGGCCGCGCGCAACCCAACCGGCGAGGCCTCGCTCTTTGGCATTGTCGAGTAGCTTCTCTACGGAGGCCTCCGCGCATGCGAGGTCACCAGTATAAAGTGCCACCGGGCACATGGCCTGAGCCAGCGCATGACAAAGCGAAAGCGTGTGACCGATTGCCAAAGCTCCGTCCACAGCTGATCGCGCGGTGCGAGCCGCCTGATCCGAAAACCCCTGCAACCAGAGGATCCGTGACAATAGGGCTTGCACCGTTATGTCTGGGTCGAGAAGAAACCGGGCGGTCTGCGAGTGACGAACCTTGGTGACAGGGCGAGCGAGATGGTGTTCGAGGTGACCACGCGCGCTCTCCTGGTCCCCGAGATAATGCAGTATGAGAGCGGCCATCCGATCACCGAAATCCAAACTGGCGGGATCTGCCGACGTCGCCGCCAGGCCGCGGAATTCGCTGGCAAACGCCAGGGCGCGACGATATTCGCCCCCGTTCATATGATGCGCCCACAGACCGCGAAGCGCCTGCAACTGGTATTCAGTGTCGTTGAGGCGCTTCGCAATTATCAGGGTATTGGTCCAGGCCGTTGCCGTCTCGGATACCGGGCCGGTGGTATAGTTCAGCGACATACCCAGTGCTGCATGAAACTGCATTTCGAGCCGGGGATCGCAGCCGGTGATCGAGTTCAGCCGCACGAGCGCCCGCTCGACCCGCTCGCGGCACTCGCGCAGCAGCGATAGCTGGACCCATAGAGGCACAACGACGACGGTCAACGACACACCGATTTGCGGCTCACCTTCCTCAGAAAATGCCCAATCGAGGCCGGCGCGCACATTGTCGACATGCTGACCATATATCGCCAGCCACTCGGCTTGTGGTCGCGACTCGCGCTCGGCCTCGGCGCGGGCAAATACGACACGATAATGTTCGGCGTGGCGGCGGGCAGCTCGCGCGAATTCGTCTTCGCTCCGCAACTTGTCAAGAGCGTACTGCCGCGTGGTGTCTAGCAGGCGATACTCCGCGGGCTCCTCGCGCAGGTCGGAGACGAGCAGCGATTTCGCAACGAGATTAACGATGCGATCGACGGTCGACGGCGCGGATAGATCGCCGACCACCGCGACGGCGGCGTCGAGCGTGAAGTCGCCGGCGAAGATCGAAAGATGACGCAGCACCGCAGCCTCGGTCGGCGGCAGCAAATTGTAGCTCCAGTCGAGCATGGCGCCGAGCGTCTGATGCCTGGGCAGGGCAGTGCGCCGGCCGCTTGTCAGGACCCGAAACTGATCGTCGAGGTGTGCTGCCAATTCCGTAACGCCAAAGACATCGACGCGCGCCGCCGCCAGCTCGAGCGCCAACGGCACACCGTCGAGCCTTCGGCAAATCTCGAGAACCGCCCCTATGTTGGTATCGTCAAGGGCGAAGCCGTCGACTACCGCGATAGTGCGCTCGTAGAACAGCTGAACGGACGAATAGCGCAGCGCCTCATCGGGCTTGAGATCGCCCGACGCCGGTGGAACATCGAGGCCAGGCGGTGCAGCCGTTCGCCTTCGGCGCGCAATGGCTCGCGGCTTGTGGCGAGAATGCGGACGCCTGGCGCAGCCCTCAAGACAGCTTCAGCCAGCGCCGCCGCCGAGCCAATGACGTGCTCGCAGCTGTCGAGCACAATTATGGCACGCTTGTCACGCAACCATGCCGTCAGGCCGGATACCGGGTTGGTGCCTGAAAGCGAGATTCCGAGCGCGGTACTGAGGGCGCTCGGTACCAACTCAGGGTCAGCCAGCGAGGCCAACCCGACTAACCATACACCATCTCGATGGGACGCACGCACGGCCTCGGCGACCGCCGCCACGGTGGTTTTACCGATCCCACCCGGACCGACAATGGTCAGCAAACGCCGCTGGACCAGCTCCGCTCTCAAGATTGCAATGATGTCGTTCCGACCGACGACGCGGGTGAGCGGCACCGGCAGACTGCTCGCTGCGCTCGCTCCAGCCGGCGTGGGAATCGGCGTGCTTGGATGCTCACGTGTGACCGGCGCGACAAAGGTGTAACCCCGGCCGGGGTTGTTGGCGATGTAGCGCTTGCCGCCGCGGCCCTCGCCAAGCGCCCTGCGCAGTGCGGCGACATGGACCCGCAGAGCCCCCTCGTCGACAACCGTATCAGGCCAAGTGCGGGCGATCAGCTGATCCTTGTGGATCGTCTGGCCGGCGCCTTGAACAAGCATGACAAGAATGTCCAAAGCCCGGCTGCCAAGGTGCAGCGGCTTCCCGTCTTCGAGCAGTATCCGCTGTGCGGGGATCAGCCGGAACGATCCGAAGGCGAAGGTCTCTTCATCCATCAGGGAACCGCCTTCAGGGTGGCCCCAATTCAGACAGATCGCGGAACGTTTGGCAATCAGGCCAAGATTCCTGGGGGTTCTGCCCACCCTTTTAGGAATCGCTCAGGCGCCGCGTCGCGCGAAATGTTGGGTGGGGCTTGAGAAGGGCTAAGGCAATTGCTGTAGGAGGCTGTTTGCTTGTTTCAGATCTGCGGTGTCGAACCCTTCTGTAAATCGATCGTACACCGGAGCGAGAATCTGTCTCGCATCCTTCTGCTGATTCTGCTTGATCCTCAACCGGGCAAGGCTCAACGCACCCCGTACTTCCCGGAACAGGGCACCTTGTTGCCGGGCTGATTCGAGCGCTCCATGGAAAGACTCTTCGGCCGCCGCAATGGACTGATCTCGTGCTTGTTGAAGCAGCACTTCGCCTTTGATGCGAAGGAGCTCGGGAACCGCGTAATTGTCTCCAACTTGTCCGGCCGTCGTCAACGCCTTCTCGGCGGTCACGAGCGCCTGGTCGAGCTGTCCGAGCCCGGCTAGTCCTTCCGCTAGCGCGCCTAGGAACTCGGCATTGCAAACTCGCCAGCCGGCTTGATCGCATGCATCGAGAGTTTTGTGCAGCAGTGCGGATCCTCGCGCGAACTCGCGACGTTCCACCAGCAACTTTCCTTCCCAGAAACTTCCCAGGATTTTCCAAAGAGTCGAATCAAGTCTAATCGCGACATCGTTCATGCTCGCTGCAGCGTGATCGGCGACAGCGATGTCACCGGTCATCAAGGCGATGGGACACACGGCATATTGCAGAGCCCAGCAGCGTGAGAACCCGTCATCGAAGGTTCCGGCCTCTTCGAAACTCATCCAGGCCTGCTCTTTGGCGTAATCCATATACCCTTGCAGACAGAGTACGCGTGCCAGCATCGCTCGCGTAAGCGCATGCTGATCGTATTGGAACAAGATCCGATGGCGTTGTTTTTTCGGCGCGGCATAACGTTCAAGCACCGGGTCAAGGAGCTTTTGAGCCTCGCGCGGGTGACCCGAAATATGCAGCATGTTGCCGGTGAGCCGATCGGCGACGACTAGAAAGCCCTCATCGCCGGTCTGTCGAGCGACCTCGGAGAACCGCTGCACTGTCGCTTGGGCCGCACGGCATTCGCCGGCGGTAAATTCTACGGACCACTGCGCCCAGAACATCCGCAGTTGAGCTTCGACGTCGTCCACGCTCTCGGCGAGTTCCCGCGCCTTGGCCAAAACCGCCTGGTCCTATCGACCGGACCCATTGTTAAAATCAGCGCAGCCGCGAGCGCGATGTGTAGCCGTCGTTCGAGCGGCGCACCGAGGTTGAAGCTGGGTGTAAGGATGTCGACCGCCCGCTCAGCCCGC
>JAFAHQ010000142.1 GCA_019237135.1 Alphaproteobacteria bacterium | reverse complement strand
TGTATTTTTCCGAGCGCGCAAGCTCTCGCCATCGTCAAGCAACTTGAGATCGGATCGCTCATACTGATCGACGTGTTTACGGCGAAAGGAACGTTCAGCTTCAGTCTAACACCGAAGGGGTACCAGGCAGGGATAGCGAAAATCCGGGCCTGGGGGTATCGCCTGTTGCCCGATTAGTTAGCCGGCCTTGCCTCACTTCCAGCGTTTGGGCTCCATCAGACCAGGTCAAAGAAACGGAGAGACTACTTTTTGACGCACTCCTGGACACCAGGCTGACGAGGGCAAGGGTAAAGTGGCGGATGACAGTGGGCGGATGAGGTTCAGATGATGGCGCGCGCCGACCGTCGGACAGGCGCCAAGTCGAGAACCGAAGGTAGGCGTAATGGGCAGCAATACAGGGTTCGAATCCGCTCACTCCGCCGGTCGGCGGAGCTGTTGGGACGACCCAAAACCATTGGGCTCATCGCCGCAAGACGTATCCGATCGACTGACCAGGCGAGCAGCACTGACCGTCGTGCTTGCGTTGTCGCTCGGGCTATGGGCCGCGATCTGGACGGCCGTTGCCTCATTGGCATCGGCCGTATTCGGGTAGCGATACCCCCCGGAACCTCTCCGGCAGATCCCCTTCACTGATCAATCGGCCTCGCGGGAACGAACGGGCGAACCGACGAAGCGCCTCCGGTCTCGTCGGCCACTAATTGCGCGGCGATTCGACGGCTCGCAAAACCGTCCCCGTAGGGATTTTCGACACGGCTCATCCGCCGGTACGCCTGGGGATCGTCGAGCAACACCTGCATTTCGTCGAACAACCGCCGATCGTCGGTTCCGACCAGCTTGGCCAAGCCATGCTCCATGGCTTCCGGCCGCTCGGTCGTGTCGCGAGTGACCAGCACAGGTTTTCCAAAGGACGGTGCCTCCTCTTGAATCCCGCCGGAATCGGTGACGATGAAGTGACACCGCTTTAGCAAAAAGACAAGCTCGGGATAATCAACAGGCTCGACCAGAAGGATGTTGGCGTGCCTGTGCAGCGGCTCGGTCGCCCGTCGCACATTCGGGTTTGGATGGACCGGAAAGACGATGGCCACGTCGCTTCGCAGCGCGATCCGCGCCATCGCATGGCAAATCCGCGCGAGCCCCCCGTCGAAGCTTTCGCGGCGGTGACCCGTCATCAGGATCACTCGTTGATGCTCGGCGAAGCGTCTATCGAGGATCTTCTCGACCCGCGCCTGCAACTCCCCCCGGGCGTCCAGCAGAGCGGACACCCACAGCAAGGCGTCGATCCCGGTATTGCCGGTCACGAGGATCCGGTCGCGACCGATTCCTTCTCGCAAAAGATTGTCATGCGCGCGGGCGGTCGGGGCGAAGTGGAGATCGGCCACGTGGCTGACGAGCCTGCGGTTGACCTCCTCGGGCCACGGCGCATAGATGTTGTCGGTGCGCAGGCCAGCCTCGACATGCGCCACCGGAATTCTGTGGTAGAAGGCCGCAAGAGCCCCGGCAAAGGTGGTGGTCGTGTCCCCCTGCACGATGACCCGATCGGGTCGCCAGGAAGCGAGGACCCCGGCGACGCCCGACAATGCGGCTCCCGTCAGATAGGCCAAGTCTTGATCCGGCCGCATGACTTCGAGATTCCAATCCGGCCGCAGGCCGAACAGGTCTAGGACTGGCGCCAGCAGCTCGCGATGCTGACCGGTCACGCAGACCTTGCAATGGAAATTCGCTCGAGCCGAAAGCTCCCTGACCACCGGCGCTAGCTTGATCGCTTCCGGTCGTGTCCCAAAGACAAACAGAAGCCTCATCGCGCCCCGTAGTTAGCCATATCCGTGAGTGAGACCGGTCACGTCGATGACGACGCGGCGCATCAGCTCTTCGCGCGGAATTTTCCGGAACCGCGAATGCGCCACCAGCAGAACGACGATGTCCGCGCGGCGGACCGCTTCCAGGGTGTCGCAGAGCGAGACGTTCGACAGCGCCGCCAGCTCTTCCGGCAGCGCGCTCAAATTCGGATCGGCGATCAGGATCCGCTCTTCGCCCGCGCGCGCCAGTTGACGAGCGATCTCGATCGCAGGGCTCTTCCGCAGATCGTCGACATCCGGCTTGTAGGTCATTCCGAGGCAGGCGATGACCGGCCGTTTGAACCGCTCGGCACGTTCGCGGATCTGCGCGACGACGAATTTGGGCTTCGCGTCATTGACCTCACGGGCGGTCCGGATCAGCCGAGTGCGATCCGGGGCTGAGGCGATGATGAACCAGGGATCGACGGCAATACAGTGGCCGCCGACGCCGGCTCCCGGCTGCAGTATTCCAACCCGGGGATGTCGGTTGGCGAGCTCGATGACTTGCCAGACATTGAGACCGAGCTGATCACAAATCAGCGACAACTCGTTGGCAAAGGCGATGTTGACGTCGCGGAAGGCATTCTCGGCGAGCTTGACCAGCTCGGCCGTCGGCGCGTCGGTGCAGATCGGCTCCCCTTGAAGGAAAATCCGGTAGACCGCTTCGGCGTGGTCGGCACAGGCCTCGGTCATCCCGCCGATGATTCGGTCGTTCTCGATCAGCTCGCGGACCATGCGGCCGGGCAGCACCCGTTCCGGGCAATGCGCGACATGCACGTCGAGCGGTTCGCCATGGCGGCCCGGCGGAAATGATAGGTCCGGTCGCAGGCGGGCGAGCCGAGCGGCCAGCCGTTCGGTGGCACCCACCGGCGAAGTCGATTCGAGGATCACGACGTTGCCGAAAGCGAGGACCGGCGCGATTGCGTCCGCCGCCGCGTCGATATAGTCGAGGTTTGGTGACCGGTCGGCGTTGAACGGGGTCGGAACGGCGATCACGAACGCGTCGGCCGGCTCCGGACGTGAGGTGGCACGCAGCTTGCCCAAGGTCGTCGCGGCGCGCAGTAGCATGTCGAGATCGGGCTCGGAGAAATAAGGTTGCCCGGCATTGACGGCGTCGACTACTTGCGGGTTGATGTCGACGCCGATTACCTCGACGCCACGGCTGGCCAAGGTCGCCGCCGTCGGCAAGCCGATATAGCCGAGACCGACGACACATACCGTCCTGATCGGGTAATCCATCGACCGGCGGCCTAAATGTAATCCAAAGCTTAACTCGGAATATCGCAGATCAGATTTGCGACAGCAGCATCAATACCCGAAGAGCCTCGTTGTAGCAAGCACGTCCCCTCGCAATCGTCGTTAACGAAGGGTCTTGCTCTCGCACATTTACCGACTAGAGTCTCTGCCGAGCTCGGATGACACTAGTGGGAGGCTGCCGGAATGGCTGTGACACTTGGCCCTCTGACGATCGAAGACTATCTGTTCGCCGATGACGGACATGTGCCGAACAACCCTCGGTTGCCGGTGCTCGTCTACCGCCGGGCGCTC
Organism: Alphaproteobacteria bacterium; assembly: GCA_019237135.1. Lineage (GTDB taxonomy): Bacteria > Pseudomonadota > Alphaproteobacteria > ATCC43930 > CGMCC-115725 > AP-15. The sequence continues at coordinate 664 of JAFAHQ010000142.1, read as the reverse complement.
GAAATAGGCAGGGGCGCGGCGGCGAGCTGTGTGACGCTGTTCGACCGCAATGGTTGGACCGGCGCGTGGAAGAACGGAGTCTATTTGCATCATCACTATCACAGCAGCGCCCACGAGGTGCTCGGCATCGCCGCCGGTTGGGTCCGCGTGAAACTCGGCGGCGAGAACGGCCGGACCGTGGAGCTGCGCGCCGGTGATGTCGTCGTGATCCCGGCCGGTGTTGCCCACAAGAACGAGGGAGCCAGCCCGGATCTCCTCGTCGTCGGCGCCTATCCGCGCGGGCAAAGCCCAGATATGCGCAGTCCTGGTGCGGCAGATCACGCGCGTGCGTTGCCGAGAATCGCCGCAGTCCCGCTCCCCGCCGCCGATCCGGTCCATGGCCCTTCCGGACCGCTGCTCGAGCGCTGGCGCGCCGCCGAACGCGGCTGACGGGCGGCCCGCGCGCGGCGCGCTCGGCGCGCTAGAGGCAACGCCCGGTATAGACGATGTCGCTGCCATTGCCGAATGGCCCCTCCCAGGGCTGCTCGAAGCGGCGTGTCTCGACGACATAGCCGGCCGCGCACATCCCATGGGCGGCGAGCGCCTCGGCGAGCCAGTCGCGGCGGATCTGCTCCGCCGCGCCGTCGTCGTTTGCCGTCATCACGGTATTGGTCCACGCATCGTA
>JAFAHQ010000384.1 GCA_019237135.1 Alphaproteobacteria bacterium | reverse complement strand
CAAGAGGAGGAAGCCAATTTCTCCCTTAGCTGTGGTCAAAGATCTTGGTGATCGGTGAGCGGGGCGGCGATGGAAACAAGCGTAGCTTTTCAGAAGAGCGATCGAGCTTGCTTTCCGACCCCTTATTAAGGGACCGTTGGCAACCCGGCCGCCTTCCCGGCGCACAAAGCGAAATAGGCAAGGCCCGGCGCGCGATCTCCCTCAGATCGCGCGCTCAGCCGCCCATCGGGAACCACGGTAGGTGCTCCTCGGCGAATACGTGCCGGATTGGCTGAAACTCGCCCGCGCGGTCGAATGCGCCGACATAAAAATGCGTCTCGGTTGGCAGCCCTGCGCTTTCGCAGGTCAATGTCGACCCGCACCGGGCGCAAAACCCGCGCCGGGTTCTTCCCGGCGTCGAATCGAACTTGGTTATCTCGCCTTGGGTGACCGTATAAGCCGCGTGCTCTAATGCGACAAAGACCGCGGCAGGTGCGCCGCTATGCTTGCGGCAACTTTGGCAGTGGCACCAATATACTCCCTTCGGTTCCCCAGTCGCAATAAAACGGACCGCGCCGCACAGGCAACCACCTTCGAATTGGTCGGTCGTGCCGCTCATGATCGGATCCTCCGTCAATCCGACTGGGTCGGATATTTGTGACCGCTTTATAGTGCTGTTTTTAGGCAGACGCGTCGTTGGCCGGGGCCGGTCTCGCCAGCCCCAAGGCAGACGCTTCAGCAGGCGGAGCCGGGTACTGACAACTCGACACGCCGATTCTGTGCGCGGCCCTGTGTCGTGTCGTTCGAAGCAACCGGATCCGCGTCACCAAATCCCTTGGCTGAGATCAGGTCGGGCTTAACGCCCTGCGAGATCAGAAATGCCATGACGTTGTCGGCACGCTTTTGCGACAGGTCCTGATTTGAGGTGACGCCCCGCCGCTCCAGAGCCGGACCGACCGGCTTATTGTCGGTGTAGCCACTCACAAGGATCTTGTTCTGCTGCGTGGGCGCCAACTTCGCCGCCATATTAGTGATAATCTGCTTTCCCCGATCGTTCATCTCCCAGCCGCCCGATGTGAATAGCAAATCGCTGTTGACGGTGTATTTGATCGCTCCTTGCAGCCGACAGATCTGCGTCTTATCGGCAGCAACCTCCGCCGTCAACGCCGAGTTCTGCTGCTGAAGCTGATGATATTGCGCCTGGAGTTCGTCGTATTTGCTTTGGGAGACGCACGCGGAGAGGAGGACTGACGCCGTAATCGGCAAGAGCCGCACGGCGCGTCTCAGATCATACGTCATCGCTTCATGGTTCCCCTGCTGGTGGATAAATCGAGCCGGCAACGCTCACCGAAACCTAACTTGCGATCGGCGCACCTGCAACACTGGTTTGATTCCCCTCTCACAGGGGCCGGAGATCGCCGAGTAACGTCGGAAGCAGTTCCGAAACGGTCGGATGGATCGGCACCGATCGCTGCAACACGGTGTAGGGAGCCTTGGCGTACATTACGTCGAGAATGCCGTGGATGACCTCGTCGCCGCCGGTCCCGAGAATGGCGGCACCCAGAATTTCTTTGCTGTCGGCATCGACCAGCACCTTCATAAAGCCGTGGATCTCGCCCTTTTCGACAGCGCGGCTCACCCGGGTCATCGGGCGTGTGCCGATCAGCGCAGGCTTCCCGCTTCCTCTTACCTGATCCTCCGTTAGACCGGCTCTGCCGAGAGGCGGGTCGGTGTAAAGCGCGTAAGCGGCGATACGGTCGCTGAGCCGGCGGGGGTCGTTGTCGAGCAAATTCGCCGCGGCGATCTCGAAATCGTTATAGGCGGTGTGGGTGAAGGCACCCCTGCCGTTGCAGTCGCCGAGCGCCCAGACCCCCGACACATTGGTGCGCAGCTGATCATCGACGACGATGTAGCCGTGGTCGTCCTGACGTATGCCGGCCCGGTCGAGGCCGAGATCGTCGGTGTTGGGCCGTCGGCCAACGGCGACCAGCAGGTGTGACCCGTGAATCTCGGACGCCCCGGCCGTACAATCGACCCCGACGACAATCTCGTCGCCGCTTTTCGCGGCCCGGATGCAGGTCGCGTTGAGCCGTATACCGACGCCTTCATTCTCCAGGATCTGCTGGATCGTCGCCGAGACGTCCGGGTCCTCGCGGTGGATCAGCCGAGGGGCCATCTCGACGACCGTCACCTCGCTGCCGAAGCGTCGATACATCTGCGCGAATTCGAGCCCAACATAGCTGCCCCCGATGACCACCAGATGGCGCGGCAGAAAATCGACCGCCATCATCGAGCTGTTCGTCAGATAAGCGACCTGATCGAGGCCGGGCCATGCCGGCACCACCGCGCGACCGCCGACATTGATGAAGATCCGTTCCGCGCTCAGCAAAGTCTCGCCGACCTGCACCTCGTGCGGCGACACGAAGCGGGCATGGCCTCGGTAGATCGTGCAATTCTCGAGCGCCTTCAGGCTCCCTTCGACACCAATCCGCGACTGCCCGGAGATCGCGTCTTTTCTGGCTTTGACCCGGGCCATATCGGCCCGCACCGGTCCGTCGACGACCACGCCAAAATCAGCCGCGCGGCGCGCCATATGGATCGCATAGGCGCTGCCGATCAGGGTTTTTGTCGGAATGCAGCCGGTGTTGACGCAGGTCCCGCCGAACAACGCGCGTTCGCAGACGGCGACCGTCATTCCGGCAGCCGCGAGCCTGCGAGCCAAGGAAGGACCCGCCTGCCCGGTGCCGATGATGATGGCATCGTAGGCGCTCGCCCGCAGTTCCGCTTTCGGCATTGCCCGCCTCCTTCTTCGCTGGGACGCAATGACGTAAAAGGGTTGGATTGCAAACGCTACGAGAAATGGGGAGGTTGCGATGAGCGACACGTCGGGCCCACCGTTCCGCGCCGACCATGTCGGCAGCTTGTTGCGTCCGCCGGAATTGCTGCGGGCGCGCGAGGAGCATCAGGCTGGCCGCTTTTCTGCGGGGGAGTTGCGCCACACCGAGGACCGGGCGATTGGCGACGCCGTGCGCATGCAGCAGCAGATCGGCCTCGCAGGGGTGACCGACGGCGAGTTCCGGCGCGGCTCGTGGCACATGGATTTCCTCTACCAGATCGGCGGGGTCGCCAAGACCGACCAGACCTTGCGCATTCAGTTCAAGAACGAGGCGGGGCCGGTCGAGGCTGCACTCGGAGCGTTCCGCATCGGCCGCCGGCTGGCCCTCGACAAGACGATCTTCGCGGAGGATTTCGCCTATCTGAACTCGGTGGCACCCGCGGGAACCGTCGCTAAGCTGACGATCCCCTCGCCCTCGATGTTGCACTACCGCGGCGGCCGAGCGGTGATCGACCGGGCCGCCTATCCCGAGATGGATGCCTTCTGGCACGACCTCGCCGAAGTCTACAGCAAGGAGATTGCCGGCCTTTCGGCGCTCGGCTGCACCTACCTGCAGCTCGACGACACGAGCCTCGCTTATCTCAACGACCCGGCGCAACGCGCCTATGTCACGAGCATCGGCGGCGACGGTGACAAGCAGCATCTGACCAACATCCGCCTGATCAACGCGGCACTTGCCGGCAAGCCCGCGGGTGTCACCGTGTGCACCCACATGTGCCGCGGCAATTTCCGCTCGTCCTGGGTGGCTGAGGGCGGCTACGACCATGTGGCCGAGGCGCTGTTCGGCGAGCTCGCGGTCGACGGCTTCTTTCTCGAATATGACGACGCGCGCTCCGGCGGCTTCGAGCCGCTGCGCTTCGTGCCGCGGGGGAACAAGCGGGTGGTCTTGGGCCTCGTGACTAGCAAGAAACCGGCGCTCGAGGCCAAGGACCAGCTCAAGCGCCGGATCGACGAAGCGGCTAAGTACGTGCCGTTGGAGCAGCTGTGCCTGAGCCCACAATGCGGCTTCTCGTCGACCGTCGACGGCAATGCGCTGACGATCGAGGAGCAGAACGCCAAGCTCCGCCTCGTCGTCGAGACCGCCCGCGAGGTGTGGGGATAACGAGGACGCTCTCTCACGCTGGGACGCGCCGGCAATCCTCCGCCTCGGCCGACCAGGCTTCTGACATTTGGCGCGCGAGCCGCAAATTGTCCGGTGTCACCACATCTCGCGTCGCTCCCCACGCGACGCATTCTCGCGCCATCAGCAAGGCGTCGGGGAAATGCGCCCGCACCTGGTCCAGGTCGTGAAGCACCGCGGCGACCGTCCGGCGTTCCCGATGCCAGATCTCGACCAAGTGAAGGAGGTCCTCGCTGGTCCGCCAATCGACCGAGGCGAACGGCTCATCGAGCAGGATCAGCTCGGCATCTTGAACGATCAACCGGGCAAAGAGGACGCGTTGGAACTGGCCAACTGACAGCGTGTCGATCGGCCGGCGCTCGAACCCGTCGAGACCGACGGCGGCGAGCGCCTTGCCCGCCGCCTCACGCATCGCCTCGGTCGCAGCGCCCGCCCAGCCGATCTGCCGCCAATGCCCGAGCAGCACCGTATCAATGACCGAGATCGGAAATCTTCTTTCGATCTCGGCGTGCTGCGGCAGATAGGCGATCCCGCCGCGGCCGAGATCGGCCCTTTCGATCACTCCTTCCGCCGGCCGCATCTGGCCGACGATCCCTTTCAGCAGCGTGCTCTTTCCCGCTCCGTTCGGGCCGACGATGGCGGTCAGCGAGCCGCGCGCCATCGCCCCGCTCAAGTGATGCACCGCGGGGTGACGCTCATAAGTCAGGGTCAGGTCGCGGAAAACGACAGCGCTCTCGGTGGACCGGTTCATCATAATGCCCACCAGATCGCGAGCCAGAGCAAGGCTGCAGCGATCGCGGCCCAGGCCAGCCGCTCGGCAACGCTCTGCTCGAGCAGACCTCGAAGCGGACGAAAGCTCCATTGGGCGCTCACGCTTGCCGCTGCCCGACCCGACAGGCGGGACACAGCCCGCGGGCCTCGATCACCTGCCGCTCGACGGCAAAACCTCGCATCTCGCCGAGCCTACGGAGGCTCGCCACGATGTCGTCGTCCTGAATCTCTTCGGTCGCACCGCAGTCTTCACAGATCACGAATTGGCTCTGGTGCGCGCGCTCGGCATCGTCGCATGCGACAAACGCATTGGATGTTTCGACCTTGTGGATCAACTGATGGGCGAGCAGAAAATCGAGGGCTCGGTAAATGGTGGGAGGACCGAGCTTGCCGCGTTCTTGCTCGAGTTTCGCGAGTAGCACATAGGCTTTCGTCGGCTGGTCGGCTCGCAGGATCAGCTCGAGAACCCGCCGGCGCACCGGCGTCAGCCTTGCGCCGCGGAGCGTGCAGACCCTTTGAGCGCGTGCGAGTGCGATTTCGACCTGCTGGGACGTCACCCACTGCCTCTTGCCGGGTCTAAGAGACGTTATAGCGTAACGAATTTGCCGTAGCCAGATCGCGGGAAAGGGTAGGGTGATGGCAAGCGCTGGAGGTTCGGTCTAATCCGCGGCAATGACCCGGCGGCGCGGCTTGACGCGGCCGTTGGCAAAACGGTCGAGGAGGCGAGCTGCGACCCGCGGGCTGACGAAATGCGAGACGTCGCCGCCGAGGGCGCCGATTTCCTTGACGAAACGCGACGAGATGA
>JAFAHQ010000376.1 GCA_019237135.1 Alphaproteobacteria bacterium | reverse complement strand
GCGGCGGAGGCGCACGAGCCGCACCGCATCGCGTTTTATCTCCAGGAGGTGGCGGCGCTGTTCCACGCTCTATGGAACAAGGGTAAGGACGAGGCGACGTTGCGCTTCATCCTTGCTGCCGAGCCGGCGCTGACCCGCGCGCGCCTGGCTTTGGTGCGCGCGGTCGCCATTGTCATCGCCTCCGGCCTTGCCGTCATTGGCGTCGAGCCGGTGCAGGAGATGTAGCGGTGGCCTATCACCTCGGACCGATCGATCCCGATCGCCGTACCGAACTCCTCGCCGAGGCGCGCGAGGGGGAACCCGAGCGGCGGCGCCCGCGCCGCGTGCTTGCGACGGTGCTGGCTCTGCTAATCATGGGCCTATTCAGCGGCGGTCTATGGTTCGCCTATGTCCAAGGGACCCGCCACGCTGGCGGCGACGCAGCGGGTGGTGACGTCCCCTTGATTCGGGCAGACGAGCGTCCGACGAAAGTGAAGCCGGAGCAACCGGGGGGCATGGAGATCCCGGACCGGGACAAGCTGATCTACAACCCGACCCGCAGCGTGGTCGAGCACTTGCTGCCGCCGCCCGAGAAGCCGATGGCGCGTCCCACGTCACCGTCGTCGCTGCCATCGCAGACCGAGGCCGCGCGATCCCCGGCAGGAACACCGCCGCCCGTATCTGGCGCACCGGAGAATCCGCCGGCAGCCGTCCAAACGGTTCAGCCCCAGCAACAAGCCGCCGCGACGCCCACTAAGGCGCCGCAGGCACTTCAGGGGTCGTCAAGACCAGCAGCAGTGCTGGCGGCTGGAACCCGGCTGCAGCTCGGCTCGCTGCGCAGCGAGGATGCGGCGCGTCAGGAGTGGGAGCGGATCAAGCGCAAGAACAGCGATCTGCTTGGCAGCCTCTCGGCGACACCCGTCCGCGCCGATCTTGGCGACAAGGGGATCTATTATCGCATTCAGACGGGACCTCTTGCGGATTCGGCTACCGCCGCGCGGATCTGCGGCGAGCTAAAACAGCGCAGCATCGGGTGCATCATTGCTCGATAAAACGACACCCGCGCCTGGAGAGACACCGCGCGCTGTCATTCTGGGCTGTGGCGGCGAACAGCTGGGCGCAGACGAACGACGCTTCTTCGGTGCTGCCGATCCGGTCGGCTTCATCCTGTTCCGGCGGAATTGCCGCTCCCCCGAACAGGTCCGCGAGCTGGTCTCGGCGCTGCGCGACGTGATCGGACGCAGCGACGCGCCGATCCTGATTGACCAGGAGGGCGGGCGGGTAGCTCGGCTGAGGCCGCCCTTTTGGCGCCTCTACCCGTCGGCAGCTTGCCTCGGATCATTGCCGGACCTGCAGGCCGAGGCTGCAGTCCGGCTCGGTGCCCGGCTGATTGCCGACGATCTAGGAAATCTCGGTATAACGGTCGATTGCCTGCCCGTGCTCGACGTTCCAGTTGCCGGGGCGGATCCAGTGATCGGGGACCGGGCCTACGGAACCGAGCCGGGTCGCGTCACGAAACTTGCCCGGGCGGCGTGCCACGGGCTGCTCGAAGGCGGTGTGCTGCCGGTTATCAAGCACATCCCCGGCCATGGGCGCGCGCGTGTCGACAGCCATAATGCTTGTCCGGTGGTCGAGACCGAAGCCGACGAGCTGTCGCGCACCGATTTTGCGCCGTTTCACGCGCTGGCGGCTATGCCTTGGGCGATGTCCGCCCATATCGTTTACATGGCAATTGACCCGACGGCACCTGCGACGTTATCGCGCCGCGTAATTTCGGAAGCGATCCGCGGCGGGATCGGCTTCGATGGGGTACTGGTCTCTGACGATCTGTCAATGCAAGCGCTTGGCGGAGACATCGCAGAGCGAGCCGAGCGGGCGCTCTCCGCCGGTTGCGATCTGGTCCTCCATTGCAATGGCGATCGCCGCGAGATGGAAGCGATTCTCACGGCGGCACGGTCGGTCTCGACCCGCACGGCGGAGCGGCTGGCGCGAGCGGAGGCGATGCGTCGCCGCTGCACCCCGAGGGATTTCGACCGCCGCGAGACCGAGCAGCGATTCGACGCGCTATTGGCGGGCGCGCGAATCGAGGAGCTTCCGGCACGATGAATTTGCAGGAGGCCAGCGCCCTGGTGGTGCCGGTTATCGTCGCTGTGACCTTCCATGAAGCGGCGCACGGATTCGTCGCCTACCGGTTGGGCGACGACACCGCTTGGCAGGCCGGTCGGGTGACGTTCAACCCCCTCAAACATATCGACCTGTTCGGTACGATTATTCTGCCGGCGCTCCTCCTATTGTCTTCGTCCGGCCGCTTCATGTTCGGCTATGCGAAGCCGGTACCGGTCAATTTCCGGCGTTTGAACCATCCACGACAGGACATGGTCTGGGTGGCTGCCGCGGGACCCGCGACTAATGTCCTTTTGGCTATGGCCTCATCGCTGTTGTTGTACGGGGTGGGGTTGATGCCAGCGAGTTCAGCGGAATGGGTAACCACAAACCTTTGGAACTCGGTTCAGTTCAATGCACTGATCTGCGTTTTCAACATGCTACCGCTGCCGCCCTTGGACGGCGGGAGAGTGGCGGTCGGGCTGCTGCCCGATGCGCTTGCTCTGCCTCTTGCGCGGCTCGAACGCTACGGCATGCTAATCTTGCTGCTGTTTCTGTTCGTGCTTCCCTATATCGGTGCGCAGACGGGTTACAACTTGAATATTCTCGCGTGGCTGATCGGCGCGCCGACCGAGGCGTTGATCCGGTTCGTCCTGGCGATTACTGGACAAGCCGAATGAACCCGGATCCCCCTGGCCGGGCCCAGCAGCTCGTACTCGAGCTCGACGGATACGAAGGGCCGATCGATCTGCTGCTCGCTCTGGCCCGCGAGCAGAAGGTCGATCTCGGCAAGATCTCGATCCTGGCGCTTGCCGACCAATACCTCGACTTTATTGCTCGGCAGCGCCAACTGCGCCTCGAGATCGCCGCCGACTACCTGGTGATGGCGGCTTGGCTTGCCTATCTGAAATCGCGCCTTTTGCTGCCGCAGCCCGCGGAGGATGACGAGCCGAGTGCCACGGAGCTCGCAGCCGTTTTAGAGCATCGGCTGAGATTGCTTGCAGCGATGCAGATCGCTGGAGGCCGGCTGATGTCCCGTCCTCGGCTCGGCCACGACGTTTTCGCGCGCGGCATGCCCGAAGGGCTGGCTGTGGTTGCAGTTCCGGTCTACGACCTCGGTCTGTACGAGTTGTTGCGAGCCTATGGCGAGAACCGTCGCCGCGCCGCGAAAGCCGTGCTGGCGATCGAGCCCTCCGCCTTCCATTCGGTAGAGGAGGCGCTGAAGCGTCTCAGCGGTTTTCTCGGCCATGTCCCCGATTGGCGCGAGCTGACGAACTTTTTGCCGGAGGAGCTGCGCGGCGAGCTGTTCCTACGTTCGGCCCTCGCCGCGACATTCGCAGCAACGCTCGAGCTGGCACGCCGTGGCGGGATCGAGTTGCGCCAAGATCGGACATTCGGTCCGATCTATCTCCGCAGCCCCGCTTTAGCCGGCGATAGGACGGAGGCGTGAGAGAACGGGCGCAGCAGCTGCGTCTGGTCGAGGCGCTGCTGTTTGCCGCGGCCGCGCCGCTCGACGAAGCCGTCTTGGCACAACATTTCGCTGACTCGGCCGATGTCGGTGCGCTACTGCACGAGCTCTCCGAAAACTATGCCGGACGAGGCGTAAACCTCGTTCGACTCGCCGGCGGCTGGGCATTCCGCACGGCACCCGATCTCGCCGCCAAATTGCGCATTGAGCGGCCGGTTGCCAGGAGATTGTCGCGCGCGGCGGTCGAGACACTCGCGGTCATCGCCTACCACCAGCCGGTCACTCGCGCCGAGATCGAAGAGATACGCGGGGTCGCTCTCGGCAAGGGTACGATCGATACTCTAATGGAAGCGAGCTGGGTACGCCCGAGAGGCCGACGCGCTAGCCCCGGCCGGCCGCTCCTGTGGGTGACGACGCCGGACTTTCTAGTGCATTTCGGTCTGGACAGCCTGAACGAGCTGCCGGGTGTCGACGAGTTGCGCGCCGCCGGCCTTCTCGATCCAGCCCCGGCGGGCCTCTGCGAGCGGGCCGGTGAGCCGGACGGAGCTTAGTCCGGGCCGCTGTGTGATGGCGCGGCGACCGAAGTTGCCCATATAACCCGCATCTGACATCATCGGTCGGCCCGCGGACGCTTTGCTGTCAGACCCGGACTTTTGAGAAACTGCTGGGATGCTGCTTGATTTCGGCTGGTCCGAGTTGATGCTGATCGGGATCGTCGCGCTCATCGTCATCGGGCCGAAGGATCTGCCAAAGGCGTTGCGCGTCGCTGGTTTTTGGGTGCGCAAGGCGCGCACGTTATCGCGCGAATTCCAGAGCAGCATCGAACAGATGGTCCGTGAGGCCGAGCTCGATGAAATGCGCCAGGAACTCAAAAAGGCGACCGAGATCGACCTTGAAAAGGAGTTTCGCCAGGCGGTGGATCCGACTGGGAGCCTGGCGGAAAGCCTGAAGCCGCCGGAACTGCCGAATTTTTCAGAGCCGGCGGCGCTCGCGGCGGATAGCGGGCCGCCGACCTCTACAGGAGCCACCGACATCGCGGAGCCCGACACCCCGGCTCCGGCGATCGCGCGGCCGAGCGCCGTCGGTCACGATATCGTGCCGCCCAAACCCTAGGTTCCCAGTGGACGACGATAGGGAGGCCGAACTCGAAGAGGGCAGAATGCCGCTCCTCGATCATCTGATCGAGCTGCGCAATCGGCTGATGTGGGCGATCGGCGCGACCATGGTCGGCTTTGTGATCTGCTATCAGTTCAAGGAGCACATTTACGGCTTCTTGGTGCATCCGCTCGCCGTCATCTTCGAAGGGCAGACCGGCCGACATCTGATCTACACCGGATTGACCGAGGCGTTCTTCACCTATGTGAAGGTGTCCTTCTGGGCCGGTCTTTGTCTCGCCTTTCCAGTGGTGGCCAACCAGATCTGGAAATTCGTCGCACCCGGTCTTTACAAGAACGAGCGGAGGGCCTTTTACCCTTACCTCTTCGCCACTCCGGTATTATTCGCGATGGGTGCGGCGCTCGCCTATTTCGTCGTGATCCCGATCGCCTGGCGCTTCTTTGTCAGCTTCGAGACCCCGACCGGACTCGACGGCGGGCTGCCGATCGTCCTCGAGGCGAAGGTCAACGAGTATCTGTCGTTGGTCATGACCTTGTTGTTGGGGTTTGGCATCGCCTTTCAGCTTCCGGTTTTGCTCACCTTGATGGCCCGCGTCGGTCTCATCACCTCTGCCGGCCTCGCCTCCAAACGCCGCTATGCGATTGTCGGCATGTTCGTCGTGGCGGCGGTGCTGACCCCGCCCGATATCGTTAGCCAGACCAGTCTCGCCGTGCCGCTGATCATTCTCTTCGAGGCCTCGATCATTTCCTGCCGAATGGTCGAGAGAGCGCGCGCTCGTCGCGAGGCGGAGGAGGAGGCCGAACTCGCCGGAAAAGCAAAGCCCGCGGCAGGCGCTTGACGTTACCGGCCGATGGACTTCCCCCCGCCGGGCTCGTTATATCCCCACACTGCCATGCACGATCTCAGATGGATCCGAGACCATCCGGCGGAATTTGACCGGGGTCTTACTCGGCGCGGGTTGCAACCCTACGCAGAGCAAATTCTCGCGCTCGACCGCTCGTGGCGGGCCGCGGAGACTCTCGCGCAGCGGGCACAAGCTCGGCGCAACGAATATTCGAGACAAATCGCCGGAGAAAAACAGCGGGGGAGACCCGTCGATGAGATTCTGCAGAGCATAAAGATCCAGCGCGGGCTCGAAGCCGACTCTGCGGCTGACGCGGCCCGGTTGCGGGCGCAAATCGACGATACCCTCGCTGGGTTGCCGAATCTCCCCGCCGAGGACGTGCCGGACGGGTCGGACGAGAGCGCGAATCGGGTGCTGCGTCAGCACGGCGAGCCGCCCCATTTTGACTTTGCCCCGTTGCCGCACGAGGCGATTGGCGAACGCCTCGGCCTCATGGATTTCGCCCGTGCTAGCAAGTTGTCGGGGTCGCGATTCGTGGTGCTACGCGGCGCGCTCGCCCGCCTCGAGCGAGCGTTGGGCCAGTTCATGCTCGATCTCCACACGACCGAATACGGGTATACAGAGGTCTCGCCGCCGTTGCTGGTTCGCGACGACGCAGTCTTCGGGGTCGGTCAACTCCCGAAATTCACCGATGAACTGTTCCGGACGACCGACGATCACTGGCTGATCTCGACCTCCGAGGTGTCGTTGACTAATCTCGTCGCAGGCGAAATCCTCGACGAGAGCAATTTGCCGATGCGCTACACTGCGTGGACGCCGTGCTTCCGCTCGGAGGCCGGAGCTGCAGGAAAAGACACGCGCGGCATGATTCGGCAGCATCAGTTCGAAAAGGTTGAGCTCGTGTCGATCACCCGGCCCGAGGATTCGCAGGCCGAGCACGAGCGCATGACCGCCTGCGCCGAAGAGGTCCTAAAGCGACTCGGCCTTGCGTATCGCGTCGTCCTGTTGTCGACTGGCGACATGGGGTTCGCCGCGCAGAAAACCTATGATTTGGAGGTCTGGCTGCCAGGACAGGGAACCTATCGCGAGATTTCCAGCTGCTCGAATTGCGGCGCGTTCCAGGCGCAGCGTATGAAAGCGCGCTACCGCCCGGCCGGCGGTAAGGGCACTTTGCCGGTGCACACGCTCAACGGCTCCGGTCTCGCGATCGGGCGGACCCTGATCGCGATCCTTGAGAACTTCCAGCGGCACAACGGTACCGTCGCAGTGCCGGCGGCTTTGCAGCCTTATATGCGTGGGCAGGAGCTCATCGAGCCCTATGGCTGACACGGCGTTCGTTGCAATGATGAGGGGCTCGAGTGGCGCCGGATGCCATTAGTCTGGCGGAGACGGCCCTCGTACAAAAGAAGCTGCGACTGTTGATGGAACTGCGTCGCGCCGGGATCGGCGATGCGCGCGTGCTCGGCGCGATCGAGAAGACGCCGCGGGAGAAATTCGTGTCGTCCGCCTTTGAGGATCAGGCCTACGAGAACCTGGCCTTGCCGATCGGGCAGGGCCAAACGGTCAGCCAGCCTTACGTGGTGGCATTGATGACCGAGAAGCTCGAGCTCGGTGAACGGCACAATGCCCTCGAGATCGGCACTGGTTCCGGCTATCAGACCGCCGTACTAGCCCGCCTCTGCCGCCGGGTGTTCTCGGTCGAGAGGCATCGTGAGCTGTTGGGGGATGCCGAGCGCCGATTCGGCGAATTGCGGCTGCGCAACATCGTTTGCCGACTCGGAGACGGAACAAAGGGTTGGCCTGAGCAGGCGCCCTACGACCGCGTCATCATTACCGCCGCGGCACCTGAGGTCCCACCGACTCTCATTGGCGGCCTCGCGCTCGGCGGGATCCTCGTCGCGCCGGTCGGCGACGACCACCGCGATCAGCAGCTCATTCGCATACGGCGCCACGATCAAGGATTTTCGACCGAAGACCTCGGTCTTGTGAGGTTTGTGCCGCTTGTTGCCGGGTTGCCCCGACGAGCCGGCGGTCAAGCCTCGACCAAAACTTGACATGATTCCGGCGTAGCATACCAAGTACGGAGTTTCTTGCGCGTCGGGGGGCGTGCAGGGGGAAAATGCGAAAGGCCAGTGAGAGAGGATTCGCCGCCGCCGGGGTGCTGACATTGTTGCTCGCGGCCTGCGGCCCGCGACCGGATGGCCCTGCTCCGGTCATAAGCGGCGAAGCAGCGGCCACTCCCGAGCCCGAATGGATCAGGGTGCAGCCCGGCCAGACTTTGTCGGGCATCGCCCACGCCTATCATGTCCCGACGCACCTTATTGCGGAGGCGAATCACTTGGCGCCACCGTACCACATCGAGGCAGGCCGGAGCTTGATTATCCCACAGGCCGATCAGTCTCCACTTCCCCTCGGAACGGGATCGCTGGCGGCGCTGCCGCCGCCAAAATCGGAAGAGGTTACGACATCAAAGCCGCTAGAGGCGGCGCCGCTCGAGCGCATGGCTCTTCCGCCCGCAGGGAACCCGCCCATCGCCGGTACAGCGCCGCCGAACCTGGCAGCGCCAGCGCCTTCCCTTGTCGCGGAACCACCCCACCCCGATGTCAAGCCCGCCGCCGCGCCGCTGGCGCCTGCCGCAATGCCGGAGCCGCCGGCGGCGTCCTCCGTGCCACCCTCGACGGCGGCTGAAAGCGGTACATTTCTCTGGCCGGTCCGCGGTCGCGTCCTGGCCGGGTATGGTCCTGGGCGGGACGGGACGCACAACGACGGCATCAATATTGCCGCACCGCGCGGCGCTGCCGTCGAGGCGGCCGATGGGGGGGTCGTCGCCTATGTCGGCAACGAGTTGCGGGGCTACGGCAACCTGATTCTCGTCAAACACCCGAATGGCTGGATCTCGGCCTATGCGCATTGCGATTCGATCTTGGTCAAACGGGGCGACAAGGTCGTTCGCGGCCAGACGATTGCGCGCGTCGGCTCCACCGGTAGCGTCGCCGAGCCACAGCTGCATTTTGAGCTACGTCACGGCAGCCGTGCGGTCGATCCGCGCGAGTTTCTGGCGCCGTTGCCGACCGCCGGCACAGAACGGAGGACGCCGCCAGGCTGACCCCCTGCTGGAAGATGCGCCTCTTCGGTGGAGCAGACTGTCGGGCCATTGCTCTTTAATCGGGCATCGCGTACCAATTTGCCTGCCGTAGGGTCGTGATATTCCGTTGTGGACGGCAAAGCCGCTCCGTCGGGTCGATGCGGCGCGTGATCTTGAGGCTCGGTGCCGATGCTGGTTTCTGCCGCCTACGCCCAAGGAACGGGCATCACAGGGATATTCGACAATCAGGGCGCCCTAATCCAATTTCTTCCTCTAGTCCTGATTTTTGTCGTCTTCTACTTCCTGTTGATCCGACCGCAGCAACGGAAGGCAAAAGATCACAAGACAATGCTCGACGCCCTGCGGCGCGGGGACCGGGTCGTGACCGGGGGCGGCATTATCGGCACGGTCGCTCGCGTAGAGAATCCCGAAGAGGTCACGGTCGACATTGCCGATGGCGTCCGTGTCCGTGTCCTGCGCAATACGATCTCAAGCGTGCTCGCGAAGCCCGATCCGGCGGCGGCGCGCGAGGCGGCAAGACAACGAGAGGAGGCTCGGGCAAAGGCCGAAACAAAGGATTAACCTCGTTTCACAGACACGAGACCGCGTGGTATGCTCTATTTCGCAAATTGGAAAATTGCTCTGATCTGCGCAATTTGCGCACTTGGCGTATTGCTATCATTGCCAAATCTGTTTAGTCAATCGCTGCTCGCGCAAGTGCCGCGACTCCTGCCGCACAAGCAGGTGGCGCTCGGTCTCGACCTGCGCGGCGGATCTTATCTGCTGCTTCAGGTCGATGTCGCGGCAGCGCAGCGCGAGCACCTCAACTCGCTCATCGACAACGTGCGCAACGTGTTGCGCGATGCCAATATTGGCTATACCGGCCTCGACGTCGAAGGCGATGCGATCGCTTTTACCATCCGCGAGCCCGACCGCATTGACGATGCGCGCCAGGCGCTGCGCAAAATCGACCCGGACCTCACTGTCGATATCGCTGCAGACGGGTCTGGGACGATGCGGTTCAGCACAGTCGCGACCGATGCGCGACGTCGCCAGGCGGTCGATCAGTCGATCGAGATCATTCGCCGGCGCATCGACGAGACCGGGACCAAAGAGCCGACGATTCAACGCGAGGGATCGGACCGTATCCTGGTGCAGCTACCTGGTGTTGACAACCCAGAGCATGTCAAAGCGCTTCTCGGCCGCACCGCGAAGCTCACTTTCCAACTGGTCGACACCGGCGTCTCGGTCGAGGACGCACGCCGCGGTCGGTTGCCGGCATTCGACGAAGTCCTGCCCGCCGAGGAGGGTCGGGCCGGGCATGCGGGTCCGCCGGCCTACGTTGTGCGCAAGCGCGTGATGGTCGGCGGCGACACGCTCGTTGACGCGCAGCCGACCTTTCAGAACAACGAGCCGGTCGTGAGCTTCCGCTTCGATGCCGCTGGGGCCAAACGTTTTGGCGATGCCACGCGCGAGAATGTCGGCAAGCCGTTCGCCATCGTGCTCGACAACAAGGTGATCAGCGCGCCGGTCATTCGTGAGCCAATCCTCGGCGGCAGCGGTATCATCTCCGGCAGCTTTACCGTTCAATCGGCGAGCGATCTCGCCCTATTGCTGCGCGCAGGCGCCTTGCCGGCGCCGATCACGATCCTCGAAGAGCGGACCGTCGGACCGGACCTGGGTGCCGATTCGATTCATGCGGGAGCGATCGCCAGCATCGTCGGGGTGGTGCTGGTCGTCGTCTTCATGATCCTGTTCTACGGATTGTTCGGCG
This sequence comes from Alphaproteobacteria bacterium, assembly GCA_019237135.1. Lineage (GTDB taxonomy): Bacteria > Pseudomonadota > Alphaproteobacteria > ATCC43930 > CGMCC-115725 > AP-15. Next base: position 11,621 of record JAFAHQ010000376.1, on the reverse strand, counting down.
TATTCGCCGACATCGCGCTATTCTTCAATCTCTGCCTGATGCTCGGTAGCCTGTCTCTGCTCGGCGCCACTCTCACCCTGCCGGGCATCGCCGGCATCGCGCTGACAATGGGTATGGCGGTCGATGCCAATGTGTTGATCTACGAGCGCATCCGCGAAGAGGTGCGTAGCGGCCGGTCGATGCTGTCCTCGCTCGACGCCGGGTTCAAGCGGGCTTTTGGCACGATTCTCGACAGCCATGTGACAACCTTGGTCGCCGGCTTTCTGATGTTCTGGCTCGGTTCCGGCCCGGTCAAGGGCTTTGCGGTGACGCTCAGCATCGGTGTTTTGACATCGCTCTTCTCGGCTATACTGGTAACCCGCCTGTTGATCGTCACCTGGCTGCGTCAGTGGAAGCCAAAGGCGATCCCGATTTGACCCGGCATCCGTGATGATCACGCTCAGATGAGACCACTGATTGTCATCCGGCGCACGCCGCAGATCGACTTTATGGCCTGGCATAAGGTCGGCTTCGCCTTCTCGCTGCTGCTGACTCTGTCGTCGATAGTGTTGTTTTTGACGGTCGGGCTCAATTACGGGATCGACTTCGTCGGCGGTACCTTGATCGAGGTGCGGTCGACAACCGGTCCAGCGAACCTCGCCGAAATGCGGCAAAAGCTCGACGCGCTGCATCTGGGCGATGCCTCGCTGCAAGGGTTCGGTCCACCGACCGATGTGCTGATCCGTCTGCCACGTCAGCCGGGCGGCGACGCGGAGCAAGAGCAGGCGGTCCAGCTGGCGCGGCAAGCGCTCGGAGCAGCGGTTGAGTATCGCCGGGTCGAGGTCGTCGGCCCCAGCGTCGGCAGCGAACTGATCCGCGCGGGAGTAATCGCGACGATTCTCGCACTGTTCGCGATTGCTGCTTACATCTGGTTCCGCTTCGAGTGGCAGTTCGGCGTCGGCGGGATGATCTCCACGCTGCACGATGTGGTCACGACGGTCGGACTGTTCGCGCTATTACAACTTGAGTTCAATCTGACAACCTTGGCGGCGATCCTGACCGTCGCCGGCTATTCGGTCAACGACACCGTTGTGATCTACGATCGTGTGCGCGAAGCGATGCGCAAATACCGGACGATGCCGTTTCGTGACCTGATCAACCTCGCGCTCAATGAGACGTTGTCGCGGACCATCCTCACCGTCAGCACGGTCGCGCTCGCCGTCTTGTCGCTGTTGTTTCTCGGCGGCGAGGTGTTGCGCGGGTTCAGCATCGCGATGCTCTGGGGTGTCGTAATCGGCACCTATTCCTCGCTCTTCATCGCGGCTCCCGTCCTCTACTACGTCCAGCCGAACCGCGCCGCAATCGCTCGATCGGGCGAAACCGCAAAAGCTGGCGCGCCCGGGACCTCCTAGTCACGGCGCGATTGCGGACGCTCCCCATGGAGCTGACCCCGCTCGTCCCGGCCGGCCGTCAGGTCATCGAGCGCTATGGAGCGAGCGGCTTTCGGGTCACCGGGGTGATCTACCGCGGCTCGGTCCTGGTGTTCCCCGATCGCACCGTGTCATGGTCGGCAACGAGCGTCACCGGCGTTACCTGGGAGAGCCTAGCGCCGATAATCGAGGATGGCGGCGTACAAATTCTTCTGCTAGGCCTCGGCCGGGCGATGGGCGCGATACCACAGGCTCTGCGAAAGACGCTGCACGCCGCCGGCATCGTGCTCGAGCCGATGGACACCGGAGCGGCTTGCCGCACCTACAACGTGCTTGCCGCCGAAGACCGCCACGTCGCCGCGGCCCTACTGCCGCTCTCCTGAAAGGTCCCTCTAGCGTGGGGCCTGTCTTTAGACGACCAGCAGGATCAGCGGGTTTTCGACAGGTTCTGCGCGACGAAGTCCCAATTCACCAAGTGGTCGAGGAAGGTCTGCACGAAATCCGGGCGCCGGTTCTGGTAGTCGAGATAATAGGCGTGTTCCCAGACATCGCAGGTCAAGAGCGCCGTCTGGCCCTCGGCTAGCGGGTTGACCGCGTTCGGGGTCGCAGTGATCTTTAGTTTTCCACCGTCGGCGACAAGCCACGCCCAGCCACTGCCGAACTGACCAACCGCCGCCGCCTTGAATTGCTCTTTGAACTTGTCGATGCCGCCGCAATCACGGTCGATCGCCTGGGCGACCTGCCCGCTCGGGGAGCCGCCGCCACGCGGCTTCATCGAGTTCCAGAAGAAAGTGTGGTTCCACACCTGGGCGGCGTTGTTGAACACGCCTGTCTTTGATGTGTCCCTATAGGTCGCCTTGATCAGCTCCTCGAGCGACTGGCTCTCCGCCGGGGAGCCCTTGACGAGATTATTGAGGTTCGTGACGTAGGCCTGATGATGCCTGCTGTGATGGAAGTCCATGGTTCGCTCGGAGATATGCGGCTCGAGCGCGTTCTTCGGGTAGGGCAGGGCGGGCAGTTCGAAAGCCATGGCGACCTCTCCGGGGTTATGGTGAGCGTTGAGTTTTGCGGGGATTAATTAACAGGGAAACGTCGGGAGGGGAAAGCTGTTCCCCCGGGTCTGGCCGCCTTTCTCCTGTAGCTGCTCTCGTTCGGCGTCACGACCGTGACCGTTTCCAGACCGCATTGTTCGCCCCAGCCGGACGCCGCGAATCACTGTTCGCACTGTATGCGTTCAATTACGAGGTTGCCCGGGTGCGCGAAACGGTCAGCGAGCCGGTGCTCGGGCAGATTCGGCTGCAATGGTGGCGCGAAAGCATCGCCGCCGCGTTCGAGGGCGGTCCGGTCCGCCGGCACATCGTCGTCGAAGCGCTGACCGCGGCGATCCGGGCGCTTGCTTTGAGTCGAGCCCATTTCGATCGCCTTGTCGACGCGCGCGAGGGAGATCTCGACGAAGCACCTTTAGCCAGCCTTGCCAGCTTGGAAGATTATGCCGAAGCGACTTCGGCGCGGATCGTCTATCTTGCTCTGGAGAGCCTGGGCGTTCGTGACCCTACCGCCGAAAAGGCCGGGTTTCACATCGGCGTCGCCTACGCCCTCGCCGGGCTCCTGCGCGTGATGCCCTTCTACGCGCGCGCCGGCCGCCTGATCATCCCCGCCGACATCGCCGAGCGCAGCGAGCTCGACGTAGCCGATTATTGCGCACTGCGCAGCACCTCCGCCTTGCGGGTGGCCACGGCAGCGATTGCCGCCGCGGCCTGCGGCCACCTCGCCTCGGCTCGCGCCCGTCACCGCTCCATAGAACGTCGCGCGCTTCCTGCACTATTGCCGGCAATCGTGGCGGAACGATCTCTGGAGCGACTGAAGCAGGCGGCTTACGATCCGTTCGACCCGGCGCTCGCGGTCCCGGACGCGATGCAGAGTTGGCGTCTCGCCATTGCCTCATTCCGCAACCGGTTCTGATCAGCGACAGCTAAAAGCCGATACGGCCGCCGGTTGTCGCGACGCCTTCGAGAGCGCCTGATGTTGTCGGGGTCAATGCCCCTTGGTGGCGGTGGAGGCCGCTTGGGATCGAAGCCTTCGTCAGGTAAGCCCGCGTAACCTCAGCGAGAAAGCCGATCGCCAATCCGCTGATCAGCCCCTGTGCCGCGTCGAACACGATTGGCGGGAGCGGATACGGCTCGTTGTTCAAAGCCGATATCAGGAACGAAGCAAATCCCGCGATCGCAGCCAGCGTTGTTGACGTGGTCGCCAGGAATTTAACAAAGCTTGGCCATTGGAATGCGTTCCGCTTGAGCCACCCGCAGGCAAGCAACGCGCCGACGGCTGGCGATATCGAGCGAAATGTCGCGAAATTAACTAGCTTATCGAGGCCCTGGGGAGCCAGAATTGGGAATAGCATGATCGACAATACCAGCAAGCTCGATACATAGGCACATACGCCGATCGGAAAAAACGCGGTGAAACTGCCGGCCCATTGCGGATTATTCCGCCAATATCCCTGATGTTCCCGCCTCCGATATAAGGTGATTGCCGTAAAGGTCGCCGTCCCATACGAAGACACTAGGTAGAAGGTCGATAGGCAGATCAATAAGAAGCTCGGTGGTACTAGTTCTTGAAAGCCCAGCGCCGCTAAGGTGCTGTTACCGATTATCAGGACGAAGAAAAGGAGACCGAATACCATCATTATGGGCATCAGAGTAGGTATGGTCGCCGGGATTTCGGCAAACCCCATTTCCTGCATTTCCGTTGGAATGTCGCGTACCTCAAAGGCCATAATGGTGCATGCCGCAAGCAGGTAAACGCGTAACAGCAACTGTTGGAGTTGCGTCTCGAGGTCGGCTCGTTCTTCGTCGCTCAATGTGGCGACTTGAAGCTTGCCATCTAGATCCCGCAAAACAGACGAGAAGACTTGCACTTCCTTCTGAATCGGGGCGCGCTGGCCCGCATCGAGCGGATGACCCGAGCGCGGCACAACCACGCCATCGGCGAGACCCTTTACATGATTGAAGATCATGCAAGTTTTTCGCCACGCTTGATCGGCGGCTGCGGCGGCTCCGGACACCGGCCTGTAGTGAATAAAGCTCGGATATTTCAAATCTCCGGAGAATCGGCTGTCGAAAGGCGCTTCCTGCATTTCGAAGGCCAGGTATTTCGCATAGGCGGGGATCAAGGCGATCCGATGGCTGAACCGCCGCAACAGGAGCTCCGGGGCGCGCAATCCGGTAATTTTTGGCGCCAACCCGACCATGGCAAGCGCGAGCACCAGCGGCCACTGACTGGGCACAACGATGCTGTTCCCGGACGCCGGCTGATCAGTAACGTTCATGGTGGGATCTTCAAAGACGGCAAGAATCCCCTTTACCAGCGCCTCTCCGGCCAAGCTCAACGCCACATAAATTCCGGTCATTCCGGTGAGGTAAATCAGAAATCCACGTAGGTATAGATTATTTGATGAAAAGAAACGCGGCACCATGATCGACGCTGGCTCGTTCGCCGCCAATTCGTAAGTCGGCTGGTCAAAATTATCTCGTGAATGAAATAACACTGTCAGCCATCCGATAAATAAAAAGATCATAAACATTAGAGAATATTGGAATTTGACGGGACCAATCGTCAAGTCGACTAATATCGTATCCATCGTCGCACCATGTGGCCGGCGATTTTAGCAGTTCCGCCAATAGCCGGAGATGCAGTTTCGCCATCTTTGCGCTAGCACGGGCTGCTCATCTGCAGGTCGAGGTTCGCGAGCGCCGACGCTTTGTCGAATGATGCGAAGCTTCTCGGAGACCGAGGCTCCGGCCCAAACGGGGGCCCGGCTACCGTCATCAGGTGCGGCGGCCGTCAAGCACAGGGCGGCGGTAAGCGCGAGGGAATGGCAGACCGGAACTCGCATGCCGCGTTTCCTCCTACAAATTCCGATCGACAGCGTCCGACTTGCGCAAGATATAATAAACAATTGCCCATTTGGGCGGTGAGCGCAACGATAATTCCCGTGACCCGGGGTTATGATGTGACCGAGCCGGCGGGCGCGAAACCGGTTTTGCGGCGACCCGGCCCTAATGACCCTGGAAGTCGGGAAGGCGGCGGTCGGCCATCGCCTTGACGCCCTCCGCGAAGTCGTCGGTGCGGCGCAGCCAGTCCTGCTCGACGAGCTCGCGCTCGGTGGCGGCCTCAATCGCATCGCACAGCCCGCGGCGCACTGTCTCGCGCGTCGATTGGACGGCGAGCGGTGCGGATTGCGCTATCTCAAGCGCCAACGCCTGAGCCGCGCTGCGCACTTCGGAAAGCGGCACCAACATCTCCGCAAGCCCGATCCGAACCGCTTCGTCGCCGGGGATCCGGCGGCCGGTGTAGAACATCAGTGCCGCCTGCTGAGCGCCGACGAGCCGCGGCAGGGTCGCGGTCAGGCCAAAACCGGGATGAAACCCGAGCCGGTTGAAATTCGCGCTGAAGCGCGCCTCCTGACAAGTAACACGGAAATCCGCCACCAGCGCCAGACCGAGCCCGCCACCGACCGCCGCGCCATGCACCGCTGCAACGATCGGCGTACGCGTGCGGAACAGCCGGATCGCCTCCTTGTAGAGGTGCCGGCCGGCGCCGCTGCGCGACCCCTCCGCGACGGTCCCGGTTTCCATGCGTTTGGAGAAATCGGCACCGGCGCAGAACGACCGGCCCTCCGCGGCAAGTACGATCGCGCGGCACTGCGGCTCGGCGTCGAGGCGCTCGAAGGCCTCGCCGATTTCGGCGATCAGCTCGTTGTCGAAAAAATTGTGCGGCGGCCGGCGCATCTCCACGGTGGCGACGAAACCGTCCTGGCTGACACCGATGTCGCTCATTCCGGATCTCCTTAGGCTTTTCGCTTGATGATCAGAGCATCGACCACGGTGATGCCTTGTCCTCGCGGGTGGACGATGACCGGGTTGAGATCGATTTCCTCGATCAGATCGGTGTGGTCGGCGGCAAAACGCGACAACGTCGCGATCAGCTGGGCCAACGCCTCGCGATCGGCCGGCGGCGCGCCGCGCATTCCGTCGAGCAGTGCCTCGCCCTTCAGCTCATCGAGCAGCGCCAGCGCCTCGTCCACCCCAATCGGGACCGGTGCAAAAACCACGTCGCGCAGGATTTCGACATGGATGCCACCGAGCCCGACCATCAGTATCGGGCCGAAAGTCGGGTCGCGGGTCACACCGAGGATCATCTCTTGACCGGGTGGCGCCATCGCTTGGACCAGCACGCCATGGATCGCTGCGCCGGGATGGGCTCGTTCCGCGCTTGTGACAATCCGCTGATGGGCCTCCCGCACCGCGGCGTCGCCCGTGACCCCGAGAGCAACGGCGCCGGCCTCGGTCTTGTGGGTGATGTCGGGGGACTGCACTTTGAGCGCGACCGCGCCGCCGATGCGGGCGGCAGCGGCGACAGCCTCGTCGGTGCTCGTCACCAGCGCCTCCGCCGGCCGCGCGATGCCATACTTCGCGAGCAATGGCTTTGCCTCGGCCTCGGTCAACACCGGGCCGGCAGTAACGAGCGCGCGGCTGACCTCCCCGCGCAACCCCGACGGAGTTTCCTCCAGGGTCCGCTGCCGACCTCGGCGCTGAAACCGGGCGAAATCGACCAGAGCGCGGATCGCGCGTGCACAGCTCGGCATCGAGGTGTAGCAAGGGATGCCCGCCTCCGCGAACGCCGCCATCGCGCCCGGCGAGGCGGTCGTGTAGGTCGACAGGACGATCGGCTGCTCGGTATCCCCGGTGACCGCCGCCAATTCTTCGGCACGAAGCTTCGCGGTTGCTTCGTTGGCCAGCGAGCCGATCAGCAGGATCACATCGATCCGTTTGGACTCGCGGACGATCTCGACGAGCCGAGCATAGCCGACCTCGTGGATCGCCTGGGCGGTGCCGTCGACCGGGTTTTGCGCCGAGGCATAGGATGGCAGGAGCGCCAGAACGCGCTGCTGGATGTCGTCCTCGAGCACCGGTAATTCGAGCCCGTGCGCCGAGAGGATATCGGCCATCCAGACGGCGCTGCCGCCCGAGCCGGTGATTACGGCGACGCGGTTTCCGCGCGGCAGCCGACAGAAGGCGAAGGCGCTTGCGACATCGACCATGTGGTCGAGGTCCTCGCCGCGAATGATGCCGTGATGGCGAAAGACTGCATCGTCGATGACGCCGGCATGCGCCAAGGCACCGGTATGCGAGGCGGCGGCGCGGCGTCCGGCATCCGAGCGGCCGACCTTAGCCACGATCAACGGCTTGCAGGCTTCGGCGGCCTTGTCGGCGACGGCGCGGAAACGATCCGGACGGCGGATGCCCTCGAGATAGAGAAGGAAGATGTCGGCGCCGCCCTCGTCGAGCCACCAATCGACGTAATCATGCGCCTCGAGGACGGTCTGATTGCCGGCGCTTACCTGGTGGGCAAAGCGCAGCTGCCGGTCGCGGCCCCGGCTCAGGAAAGAGAAGGTCAGCGCGCCGCTCTGGCAGCTGACCGCGATCGGCCGCCCCTTGCTGGCGACCGGTGGAAAGCTGCGCTGGGGATCGTGGAAAACCGGACTGAAGGTCGCGACGAGCGGTCTCAGCGGGTTGACGATCCCCTCGGAATTCGGACCGCATACAAGCATACCGAACCGCTCGGCAACCGCGTGCAACTCACCGTCACGGGCGCGCGCCGCCTCGTTGCTCTCTTCGGCAAACCCCGAGCTGATCACCACCGCGGCTCGGACGCCTCGTTCCCCGCATTGCGCGAGCGTGTCGACGACATGCGCCGCCGGCACCAAGATTACCGCAAGATCGACCGGCTCGGGCAATGCCGCGGCGGCGGGGTAGGCTTTGAGCCCAAGCACCTCGCTCTGACTGCGCGTCACTGGATAAACCCGCCCGTCATAGCCGTGGCCGATCAGCGCGCGGGTCAGACGGCCGCGCAGGCTCTCATTGTCGGCGGAAGCGCCGATGACGGCGACGCTGTCGGGCGAGAGCAGCGGCCTCAGGTCGGGCATCGGGATCAGCGCAGCCCGAGGCCGCGGGCGATTATGCCGCGCAGGACTTCTCGGGTGCCGCCCTGGATCGTCAATTTGGGCGCGATCAGGGTTGCGTAACGCAACGCCTCCTCGAACCGGTCGTCATTGCTGTCGGGCTCAGAATCGCCGGTTTGCGGCGCAAGAAGGCGCACCTTGTCGGGCAACGCCTGCTCGAAATTGGTGCCGAGGTCCTTGACCACTGCGGCCTCGACCGACGGCGTCTTGCCGGCCTGCAGCATGCCGGCGACCGAGAGCGACATGCGGCGCAACGTGGCGAGATGAGCGACTTCACGCCCAATCCCTTCGGCGAGCCGCTCGCTCGGCTCCTCGCCGGCGCGCCGGACCAGCTCGACTAGGGCCGGAAAGGTCTCGATCCAGCGGTCGGGGCCGCTCCGCTCATAGGCGAGCTCGTCGGTCGCCTGCTTCCAGGCCATGTCGACCTCACCGATCAGGTGGGAATCCGGCAGGAACGCGTCGTCGAACACGACCTCGTTGAAATCATGGCCGCCGGTCAGGTTGATGATCGGCCGGATGGTGATCCCGGGCGTCTTCATCGCGACGAGAAACTGGGTCAGCCCGTGTCGCCGGTTCTCCTTGGTCGGCGGCGAAGTGCGCAGCAGCGCAATCATGTAATCGGCGTGGTGCGCGCCGCTCGTCCAGATCTTGCGGCCGTTAACCAGCCAGCCGCCCTCGGTCTTGGTCGCCCGCGTCGAGGCGGCGAACACATCGGATCCCGAATTGGGCTCACTGAGCCCGATGCAGAAGCACAGCTCACCGCGGGCGATCTGCGGGAGGATCTTTTGTTTTATTTCCTCCTGGCCATAGCGCAGGATCACCGGGCCGCTCTGCCGGTCGGCGGTCGAGTGGGCGCGGGTCGGTGCGCGCGCTGCCAGCATCTCTTCCGTCACGACATAACGCTCGAGGTGTGAGCGCTCATGGCCGCCGTATTTCTTCGGCCAGGTCATGCCGATCCAGCCCTTGGCCCCAACCTTGCGGCTGAACTCGCGCGAGAACGACCCCTTGCCGTCCCCCGGGACATAAGTTCCGGCCTCCGCCTCTTGGCGGAGAAACGCCCGAACCTCCCGACGCAATTCCTTGGCCTCGGGCGGCAGCTCGACCGGATCGAAGCGAAAGCTGAAATTCATCGATGCCTCACAATCCCAGTATCTCTACGAGCCTTGGGTGATGAAGGGCCAGAGCTGGTCGGCGCCGCGTGCGGCGACCATGCGCCCGAGACGCTGGGCCCACACCGTCTCGTTGCCGAACTCCTCGCGCCATGCCCACAGCCGCCGCGTCGCGTGATGCAGCGAATGCTCGTAGGTAAAGCCCATCGCACCATGGACCTGATGAGCGATCGCCGCACCCGTGCCGGCAGCCTCACCGCCGCGGACCTTGGCAATCGCCACCTCGCCGACATTGATCTCCCGGCCGGAACAGGCCTCCGCGGCCGTGTCTGCAGCCGCACCCGCGGCGGCGACTTCGCCGGCCAGTATCGACAAATTGTGTTGGATGGCCTGGAACTTGGCGATCGGGCGGCCGAACTGCGAACGGTCGAGCGCGTGCTGGACCGATTGTTCGAGGATCTTTTCGAGGGCACCCGCCATTTGCTGCAATCGCACGGCCGCACCGAAGCTAACGAGCAGATCCTCGTCGAGCGGCACCGGCCCGACCGCCGCGGGAACGGCACCGTCGAACGACACATCGTCGCGCGGCTCGCCAGCCAGACTCGCTGCTTGGCTGATCGCCAGACCCGTGGCGGCGACTAGCGCCACCGCGTGGTCATTGCCCCGGTGGGCGAGAACGGCGATGTGGCCGGCGTTGCGGGCAAACGGCACCCGGCGCGCCCGGCCGCCGAGTTGGCCGTCGCCGCGCAGCGTGATATGCCCGTCGGCATGCACCGGGGCGATCGTCAGTGGTCCGCTCGGCACCGTAACTCCGGCGAGGGTGAGCAGCCAGCCGGCGATCAACGTCTCGGCGAGCGGCGCCGGTACGGCGAAACGACCAGCTACGCGGAGCACTGCAAAGCCGTCTGCCATTGTGGCACCGGCGCCGCCGAGATGATCGGGCACCCAGGCGACCGGCAACCCCGACTCCTCGAGCGCGTCCCACAACGCCTTCGGCCACACACCCTTCTCGGCGTCGTTGATCGTGGCAGGCTCGCACAGATCCTGGAAGATGCGGGTCGCTGTATCGACGATGATGTTTTCCGTGCCGTCGTCCATGCCGCTGCCACTCCCGCACCCCCGCCGCTAGGATCGTAGTGCAGCCGAACAGCGACGGAAAGACTTCGCCTGCAATGCTCGGGGAAAGCCCGATCTCGCTATCCCATACTACAATCTTGACTTGTATCGATGATTACAGACGGCTGCATCTGCAGCAAATCTACAGCGGGATTTCTCCTATAAGTTGTAATGCCAGGAGACCGAATTGGACGCCGTTCGTTGACAAACGGATATTTGTGAAAATAGCATGCACCGGAGAATTGGTCAATCAAAATGTATTTACCGACTATCCGCCTGGCGTCGGGGATTCTACGCTTGCATCCCCTCTTGCGGTGGGCTGAGCACCCATAACCGATAGGTGATTCCGTGTTCATAGCGATGAATCGTTTCAAAGTCGTCCCCGGGTCGCAGGCGGATTTCGAGGAGGTCTGGACGACGCGCGAGACGCATCTGCGCGGCGTCCGGGGCTTCGTAACATTTCACCTGCTACGCGGCCCGAAGCGGGAGGATCATACCCTCTACTCGTCGCACTCGGTCTGGCGCAGCAGGGCCGATTTCGAGGCGTGGACCCAGTCGGAAGCCTTCCGCCGAGCGCACCGCGACGCCGGTTCAAACAGGCCGCTTTATCTCGGCCACCCGGAGTTCGAAGGCTTTGAGGTCATCCAAACGGTGGAGAGCGGGGCACCGACACAAAGAGCTAAAGAGAGGTAGGGCAGCGGCGGCGATTGTGGGTTCGGGGCGTTCGGGCATCCCCCCACAGAACGCCCTGCGGTTTGCCGCATGGCTCCGACTCGATACGCCTTCCGGGAGCTGCTGCTTTAAAACACCACCAGAGGCCGCATCATGTCGTGTTCTTCGTGCTCGAGAATGTGGCAGTGCCACACGTACTCTTTCCCGCCGGTCCTCGGACTCACCGCATTGCGCATCGCCGCGGTCGGCAGGTTGGGCAGGTTGAACTGCATGATTACGGTGGTGATTTCT
>JAFAHQ010000370.1 GCA_019237135.1 Alphaproteobacteria bacterium | reverse complement strand
TCGACCTCTAACAGTCGTTCGAGGCGCGTCCGTCTGGGCGCTCGCCGATGATCGCTGGCGACATTTGCCGTCTCAGCCTGTCCCCCCAAGGTGCCTTTCGATCGGAGAGTTACTGATCTCTCAGGCGATGCAACCTCGTGGGGACGCGCACGGGATCAAAGTATGATTTGTCCTTGCGATGACGGTCCGATGAGGTCCACAAGCGGGCGGGACGCCCGAGAGCACGTTAGCCGATCCCGACCAAGTTATCGCCGATCTGCAGCGCCAGCTTGCCGAATGTAAGGCCGTGCTTGATCAGCGGACCGCCGAACCCGATGCATTCCGGCGCAAACCTGTCGACTCGGGAGAGCAGCAGACAGCGCAGCGGACGGGGTCGCGGGGCATTCGATAGATTGCCGATGTCCGCGGTCTTCTATCACCCGAACGGCCGCGCCAGAATCAAGGTCTCGGCGACACACTCGATCTTCTTCCAACAATATTGGCACCCAGGAGAGGAAGTCTATCGGGGCCGGGGGCCATCACTACCAGATTAGTGACAATCGCCCGGTTATCTAAAAAATGTCGGGCAGTTAAGGGGTAAGCCGCAGTTTGCTCGCCGCCGCAGCCTGGCTCGCCTTAGTAGCCGGAACCAAGAGCGGGCGGTAACACTGGTGCAGGCGCACCCCTAGGGGCACAGAAAAAACTTATCTGATTAATAGCATAGAAGCCGTCATAAGCGACAAGATTAAAGGTGACTTCCCAGTTACCTGAGGTATCTTGACTAATAGAACCTGCCGGATAGGCCGTCGATTGGGTTTGTTCGTTCCATATGGAAACGGAACCGTTAAAGTTTCCATCGCTACGGGGGAAGAAAAAGCACAGAGGAGCACTCGCTGAACTCGGTCCCCAATAGCCAGCAGGGATAAATGTTATGGTCCCGACAGCCGAAGTACCAAAAAGCTGACCAGTCACAAAGTTGATATTACCAGCGACGATGCCGCCAGTGGCTTCACTTCCGGGCGTTATAGCTACCTCGGGATATTGATGTCCGTTTACCGTGACGGGTTGACCAAGCCCGGAGAAGTTAACGATTTGGTTTCCACCACTGGCATGGGCGGGAACAGCGACACTCGACAGAGCAAGTGCAGCGGTGATCGAAAATTTACGCATAATTTACCTGTCATTCCGGGGTTTCTGACTGCGGAGACTATTACCCAACCGTGGTTATCAAGCGGTTAACCACAGACGTCTTTCGGTTGTTCGGAAAACGGCAGGATTGGCGACTAGAGATCACCGAGACCGAGAAGCCGCACAGATCCGGGTTGCGTCGATCTGCTTCCAACGCGAGCACGCTGGAGTGCATCAGCGAATGACCGGGTTCGACCCCGTGCCAATGTTCCGATCGAACCCGGGGAACGTCGGGAATGGGACGACGAAGAAGCCACGGTCGTGTATCGACAGATCATCGCCGATAATAACGCCTGATCTGTAGCCCATTGCCGCCCGCGATAGCGGTACGATTTTGCCTGCGCGGTGCTGCGCGGAGCCGGCCGTATGCCGCTCAGACATAGTACGTGGAAATTCGCTGACCTTACCATGGTGGGGTTAGCCCACGCGGCACGGGGCAGGCCAGCCGCAATGTTGAAAACTTAGCGCCTTTTGCAGGGCGCGTGGCCGTTTGGTATCATCGAAGCCATCTGGGCCGGCGTGGCCCCACATTGTCGGGCGACGCGTCACAGGACCGTCGCGCCTCGATCGACGCATTGGCGCGCGATGCCCTGCGCGGCAGCGAGCCTAACGATCTGACGCTGCGCCTCCGGTTCGCTCCCGATTCCGTACGGCGCGCGGGATATGGTGCATAGCGGGCAGGCCTGCTGCAGCTTCCTTGTCTTCGAGCTGGACGAACGCCCCGATGAGATACAGGTAACGATCGCCGCCCCGGAAGCGGCACGCGCAATGGCTGACTCTCTTTTTGCCCAGTTCACCACCTTACGGGGCCGCGACCGTAAATTTCAGCTCGACGCAACCGCGAGTCCTCTCGGCTCGAGTTGAGGGACCTTCGGCGGGGGGCGCAAGAGAACGGGCGAGTCGCGCCGATCCCGCGGTTCGCGGGACCGAGATCGAGCGGAAAGTTCGATCCAAAGCGGACTTTCGCGAAATTGCATTATTCCTTACTGGTCTGAGCATGCTGACTTTGGATGAAGTTATCGCTCTAGTTGCGTCGAAGCCGAAGCCTCTGCTGGTTGCCATTGATGGCCTTCCGCTGTCTGGAAAGACCACCTTGGCGCTGCGGCTCATCGAGGAATTTGGCGCTGAATGCGTGTACTTGGACGATTTCGTGAGGCCCGAGGCGGAATGGCCATCCCGAGACACACCCTCATTTCCGTTTGACTGGATCCGCTATAGTGAATTTGTCACTGCGGTTCGGTCTCTGGCACACGACCGCCGTTGTCTCTTCCATCCATACGACTGGGACACGGGGCATATCGCTCGTGAGCCAAAGGTGATCCGAGCAGATGGCATCGCGCTTGTTGAAGGAGTCTCGGCTCTGCACCCCGACTTAGCGCCGCTCTATGATCTGCGCATCTGGGTCGAGAGCGATCCCGCGACGACCTTTGCTGCGTCGCTAGAGAGGGGTGTCGGTTCATGGGCTCGCGAATGGCAGTTCATGTTCCTGCCCAGTGTCGAGCTCTACCTTCGGACTGATCCCAAATCTCGTGCTGACGTAGTCGCGCTGGGCAGGGGGCTGCACCCAACTGAACCCGCAAGAGTCCGTTCTCCGCCCAGCTGAGCCGATCCAACAGGGATTGCGAACGGCAGGTGTGGGGGACGAAGACCCGTTCCCCTGGCAAGGCTGAACGGCCGGTGTCGGATCAGCTGAGGGACCTTCGGCGGGGCGCAAGGCAACGGGCGAGACGCGCCAAAAGCAGCCATTTTTCGGGCCGCGAGTGCCACCTGAGCTGACCCGACTCGGCATCAAGACGAGCCGAACCATCGGAAGATCGTTCGTCGACGCGTTTCTTGCCGAGGCGCCACAGGTTCATTCTCTTCCGGCGTTGCCGAAGCGCCGCTCGTAGGCGCGGATATAAGCCTGGGGCGACGGCTTCAGGTGCTGCCGCGTCAATTCGATCAGATCACCGCGCCGTCCCCCCCGTAATGCGTCGATGATGTCGAGGTGGTCGCGGCGAGCGCGGTCGAGCGCCTCCGTGAAGGCGTTGGCGTAAAACCGGATCCCGTAGACCTTCGCTTCGAGCTGCCTGATGGTCTCGATCAGGCACGCGTTACCGCACAGCTCGAACACCGCCTCGTGGAAATTCAAATTTGCGTAAAAGACCGCGAGCATGTCGTCGTTGTCGATCGCCGCGCTGTGCCTCTGCTGAATTTCGCCAAGTCTCGCCAGCTCGGATTCCGCGACCGGCAGCGGCAGGATGCGGGTAGCCATGACTTCGAGTTCCTCGCGCACGGCGTAGATCTCGGTCACCTCGCGCGGCGTCAAATCACGCACGATTGCGCCGCGGTTTGGAATGCGCTGCACGATACCCTTTTGTTCAAGTTCGAACAGCGCCAGCCGAACGTCGCCACGATGCGTTTGGAAGCGTTCGCACAGATCCTGTTCGACGAGACGCTCGCGCGGATGGCGCCGGCCGAGCACGATATCTTCCTCTAAGCTCGTTGCGATTCGACGCGGTGTCGCTGGGTGCTGCGGCGCGCCGCCGTTGGCGGGTAAGGCGTCGACGCGCCTGTCCGCGACAGCGGTCGCGCCCGGTCCTGTCCGTCTTCGTCGTGGTGTTCTGCCGAGGGCCATGCACCAGCTTTCAGGTAAACAATCAGGTATATTAAATTGTTTACAATCGTCCCGACAAGGGTCATCCTCTGTCGGGTCGCTGGACAGGACGGCTTGGTCAAAGGGGAGGGGCAAATGGAAACGTCGCGCTATCCGAAATCGCCGGGACCACGTCGCCGCAGAGAGGTGCTCAAGTCCGCGGGGGCAGCGATCGCGGCGACGGCGCTGCCAAACCTGGGGTTCTTGCGCCGGTCGAGGGCAGCCGAACCAGTCAATATCGGGGCCCTCTACCCGGTTACCGGGAACTTCGCGCAAATCGGCCAGGGCTGCGTTAACGCCGCAAAGCTGGCGGTGCAGATGGTGAACGACGCCGGCGGCATCAAAGCACTGGGCGGCGCCAAGCTGAACCTGATCATCTCCGACGTCCAGAGCGATCCGACAGTCACGCGCACGGAGACCGACCGCCTGATTGGCAGCTACAAGCCGTCCGCGATTCACGGGGCCTTTGCCAGTGCCCTGACACTGATCGCGAGCGAGGTGGCGGAACGCGCCAAGGTGCCGCTGATCACTGGATCGAGCACCGACCAGCTCAACCAGGGCCGCCACTTTACGTTCACACCATTCGCGCGTGCCTCGCAGTTCGCCAAGGCACAACTGCAGATGGCCAAATTGGTCAGCGACACGCCGAAAGTGGCGGTCGTGTTCGAAAACACCGCCTTCGGTACTTCGACCTCCAAAGGTCTGCGCGAACAGGCGCCGGACCAGGGGGCCGAGATTGTGCTGTTCGAGCCTTACTCGGCCGGGTTCACCGACGCGGGTCCGTTGGTCAACAAGATCAAGGCCTCGGGCGCCAACATGCTCTTCCCCGTCTCGTACCTGAACGATCTGATCCTGATCATCCGCGCCATCAAGCAGGTCCGGCTCGACATCGCCATCAATGGCGGCTCCGGTGGCTTCGTCATTCCCGATTTTTATAAGAATGTCGGGTCTCTCGCCGAAGGCCTGCTCGGCGTCGCGCACTGGAACCACGACATTGACGCCGACGCACAGAAAGTGAATGCCGACTACAGAACGCAATACGGGGGATTTTTGTTCGAGTACGCCGGCGGCCTCGTTGCACAGACCTTCATGATCGCCGACGCGCTCGAGCAGGCCGCCTCGACCGATCCGGAAAAGGTACGCGATGCGCTGGCCGTGCTCGACGTCTCTGAGGGCTACGCCGCTATGTGTCCGGGCGGCAGGGTCAAATTCGGCCCCGACGGCAAGAACATCTACGCCCACCCGGTCGGCGTCCAATGGCAACACGCCGACCTGGCGACCGTGTTTCCCAAGGAGGATGCCCGCGCCGAGCTGATCAAAGCTTAGACGTACAGCCAAGGGATGGCGACGACGATTGCACAGGCCGTCGTCAACGGTCTGCTGATCGGCGGCATCTATGCGCTTGTGAGCATCGGCGTCACCTTGATCTTTGGCGTCGTCAAGATCGTCAACTTCGCCCAAGGCGAATTCGTGATGATCGGGATGTACATCAGCTTCTTTCTCGCCACGCGCTTGAGCATCGATCCGCTGGTCTCGCTCGCCGTCTCGATCCCGGCCCTCTTCGTCGTCGGCGTGCTGGTTCAGTATTTCCTGATCCGCAGGGTTCTGGGGCTGGGCGACATGCCGCAGATTTTCCTCACCTTCGCGCTTTCGCTATTGCTGATGAACCTGGCGCTGCTGATCTTCACCGCCGATTACCGGACGGTGCACACCGCCTATAGCGATGCGGCGATCCATATCGGTCCGCTTTACATTGCGGTGGCGAAGTTGATCGCCTTCGCCGTCGCAATGATCCTCAGCGCCGCGCTTTCGGTATTTCTGCGCACCACCGATCTCGGCAAGGCGATGCGTGCGGCGGCGCAGAACCGCGATGTCGCGATGCTGATGGGCATCAATCCGGACCAGGTGTTCTGTGTCGCAGTCGGGGTGGCGTTGGCGCTGGCGGGCGCCGCCGGCTCGTTGCTGATGCCGTTCTACCCCGCCTATCCCCTCGTCGGACAAGTGTTTGTGCTGATGGCGTTTGTCGCTGTCATCTTGGGGACGCTTGGCAATGTCACCGGTGCACTGATCGCCAGCCTGATGATGGGTGTCGCCGAGTCGCTGGGGATCCAGTTCGTGGGCGCCGATTCCGGGTTGATCGTCGTGTTCCTGATGCTGCTGCTGACGCTCGCCATCCGGCCGAGCGGTCTGTTCGGAGGATCGACGCGACGATGAGGCGGTCGATATCCGGCATCCTGTGGCTCGTGCTGGCGGCGATCGTGCTGGGATTGCCGCTGGCGGTGCCGAACCGCTTCGCGATCGATATCTTCATTCGGGTGCTGCTGTTCGCCTTTATCGGCGTCGCCTGGAACCTGATCGGCGGCTATGCCAAGCAGCTCTCATTAGGCCATGCCGCGTATTTCGGCCTCGGCGGCTACACCTCGACGATCCTGCAGATTCGCTTCGGCATCTCGCCGTGGATCGGGATGCTGGCCGGCGGGTTCGTCGCGATGCTGGCGAGCCTGCCGATCGGTGCCTTGTGCTTCCGGCTGCGCGGACCCTATTTCGCCATTGCCACGATCGCCACCGCGCAGGTTCTGATGCTGTTCTTTCTCAAGTTTCGCGACTTCGCGTGGGGCGCCGAGGGGACGACCTTGCCCAACCTCGGCAACGCGCCGCTGATGATGCAGTTCGAAGCGAAAGCTGCTTACTATTACATCGCGCTGGCCTTGCTGGCGATCGGGCTGGCCATCACCCGTCGGATCGAGCAATCATGGATCGGCTACTATCTGGTCGCTGTCGGCGAGGATGAGGACGCTGCCGAAGCCGTCGGCGTCGATGCGTTGCGGATCAAGCGGTACATCTATTTGATCAGCGCGTTCCTGACCGCATTGGCCGGCACGTTTTACGTCCAGTACATCTATTTTATCGATCCGAATACCGCCTTCAGCTTCAACATTTCGGTCGAGGCGGCGCTGGTATCAATCGTCGGCGGCATCGGTACCCTGTGGGGCCCGGTGGTCGGCACCATCCTTCTCGAAGCGACCGCTGCGCTGCTGCAAAGTTGGCTGGGTAGCAGCGGCGGTGTGCAGTTGACGGTCTACAGCCTCATACTGATCGGTGTGATCCTGTGGCGACCGACCGGCCTGCTCGGTCTGGTGACCGACGCGTACGGGCGCATCGTCCATGCGGTGACGGCGCGCGCGGAGAAAATGCCGCTCCATGGCTGAGGCGCTCGTTGTCCGCAATCTCAGCAAGCGGTTCGGTGGGTTGCGCGCCGTGCAGGATCTCGCCTTTTCGGTCAAGGAAGGCGAGACGGTCGCGCTGATTGGCCCCAACGGCGCGGGCAAAACGACGAGCTTCAACCTGATTACCGGCTACCACCGGCCCGATGCCGGCTCGGTCTTCGCGTTTGGCCGCGAACTTGTCGGGCTGCGGCCACACGACATCTGCGCGCATGGTCTGGCGCGCACATTTCAGGTCGCCCGCCCGTTCGGCACGATGACCGTGCTCGCGAATGTGATGACCGGCGCATTCCTCCGCAGCAAGCGGCCCGAGATCGCGCGTGCGCACGCCCGCGAGGCGACCGACTTTGTCGGGTTGTCGGCCAAAGAACGCGTTGCGGCACGGGACTTGACGACGATCGACCAGCGGCGGCTCGAAATGGCGCGCGCGCTGGCGACCGAGCCGCGGCTGCTGCTGCTTGACGAAGTCATGGCTGGGCTCAATCCCGTGGAGATCGATCAGGCGGTCGCGCTGGTCCACCGGCTCGCCGAACGCGGGTTGACCATTGTCATCGTCGAGCACGTATTGCGCGCCATCATGGCAGTGGCGCGGCACATCGTCGTGCTCGATCACGGCCAGAAGATCGCCGAGGGCAGCCCTGAGGAAGTGGTTGCTAACGAAGACGTAATCCGCGCTTATCTGGGGACCGGATACGCACCGCCGGCGGTGCCGGGAGACACGCGGTGCTGACATTATCCAGGGTAGGCGCGAACTACGGGTCGGTCCCGGCAGTAACCGCCATAAGCCTCGCGGTCGGCGAAGGCGAAGCGGTCGGCTTGCTGGGTGCCAATGGTGCCGGCAAGAGCACCACCTTGCGCGCGATCTCGGGACTCGTGCGGTTGACCGCGGGCACGATCACCTTCCTTGGGACCGATATCGCGGCATTGCCGCCATATAAGATCGCAGCACTCGGCATCGCCCATGTGCCGGAAGGCCGCCAAGTCTTCCCCGAGTTGACCGTCAAGGAGAACCTGGAGATCGGCGCCTATATTCCGAGCGCCAAGGCCGAGCGGAGCCGCTCTCTCGACCTCGTCTTCACGATCTTCCCGGTACTGGCGGAACGTCGCCGCCAACTCGCCGGGACGATGAGTGGCGGCGAGCAGCAGATGCTCGCAGTCGGCCGCGGTCTGATGCTGAAGCCGCGCCTGCTGATGCTCGACGAGCCATCGCTGGGTCTGGCGCCGGTCGTTACTGATGTCACCTTCGAAAAGATCCGCGAGATCCACGCGATGGGCACGGCAATCCTGCTGGTCGAACAGAATGTCGGTCGGGCACTGACATTGGTGCAGCGCGCCTACGTGCTGGAAAGCGGCAAAGTCATCCTGCACGGTAGCAGCGAGGAACTGGCCAACAAAAGAGAGGTCCGGGCGGCCTATCTCGGGATAGGGACGGAGGGCGGTTCACGCTTGGTCGGCTAGCGCGTGATTGCGCTCGGCGCTCTCGCGATGGTTTGCTAATGGGATGGACCGGCTGCTTCCCCAATAGGGCTAGCCTTTCGCGAGCCAGCACCTGGGAGATTGGAGGAGCAGCGATGAAGCCAGAGATGGGATCTTCACCAGCGGTCGTGGGCGTCGACATCGGCAAGGAGATGTTTCACCTCGTCGAAAGGCCGGGTCGGTTCC
>JAFAHQ010000141.1 GCA_019237135.1 Alphaproteobacteria bacterium | reverse complement strand
GGGGGCGAGCTCGCCGTCGAGCGCGTCATCCTCGCCGTCGGGATCGTCGGCAATGTCGAAGACATCGGGCTCGAAGACACCGGCGTCGAGGTCGAACGGAGCCATGTCGTTGTCGATGAATGGCTGCGCACCGGCGAACCGGGGGTTTATGCGATCGGCGATCTCGTCGGCCCGCCATGGCTGGCGCATAAGGCGATGCACGAAGGGGTGATCTGCGTCGAGCGGATCGCCGGGGTCAACGATGTGCACCCGCTCGATCATCACAACATCCCCTCCTGCACCTATTGCCGTCCGCAGGTGGCAAGTGTGGGCCTGACCGAGAAGGCGGCGCGAGAGGCCGGTCACGAGGTCAAGATCGGCCACTTCCCGTTCATCGGCAACGGCAAGGCGATCGCGCTCGGGGAGCCCGAAGGCATGGTCAAGACAGTCTTCGACGGCAAGACCGGCGAGCTGCTGGGCGCGCACATGGTCGGCGCCGAGGTTACCGAGCTGATCCAGGGCTACGCGATCGCCAAGACGCTGGAGACGACGGAGTCGGAGCTGATCCGCACCATCTTCCCACATCCGACCCTATCAGAGACGATGCACGAGGCCGTGCTTGACGCCTTTGGGCGGGCCATCCACTTCTAGCCGAGCAGTCAAAGCGGTCAGGTATGTCCAACCCTTCTTCGCCATGGCTGGGCTCGACCCGGCCATCCATGTACCTGGGGCCGGCATCCCGCCTGGCTGGCGTTGATGCCCGGAACACGTCCCGTCATGACGCAGACCGCTTGCGCACGTCGCCATCGTCACTACGCCATCCCGAAAAGGTCCACCGTCCGGATAACCCGATCCCGGGCAAGCCCGACTGGTTGCGCGTCAAGGCGCCGGGCTCTCCAGAATACCAGGCGACACGCCGGCTGATGCGCGAGCACGCCCTTAACACCGTGTGCGAAGAGGCGGGTTGCCCGAATATCGGCGAATGCTGGAAGCAGAGGCATGCCACGATTATGATTCTGGGTCGCGTCTGCACCCGCGCCTGCACCTTCTGCAATGTCGCGACTGGCCGGCCCGATCTTGTCGACCCGCACGAGCCGGAGCGCGTCGCCGAGGCGATTGCAGCGCTCGGCCTGTCGCATGTCGTTGTCACGTCAGTCGATCGAGACGATTTGGACGATGGCGGCGCCGAGCATTTCGCGCGTACGATCAGCGCGATCCGCGGCGCTGCTCCCGGCACGACGATCGAAGTCCTGACCCCCGATTTTCTGCACAAGGCGGGGGCGCTCGAAGTCGTCGTCGCGGCCAAGCCGGACGTCTTCAACCACAATCTCGAGACGGTTCCGCGGCTTTACACCGAAGTGCGCCCAGGCGCCCGTTATTTTCACTCACTGAGGTTGCTCGACCAAGTCAAGCGGCTCGATACGACAATGTTCACCAAATCCGGGATCATGGTCGGTC
Organism: Alphaproteobacteria bacterium; assembly: GCA_019237135.1. Taxonomy (GTDB): domain Bacteria; phylum Pseudomonadota; class Alphaproteobacteria; order ATCC43930; family CGMCC-115725; genus AP-15. The sequence goes on along the minus strand of JAFAHQ010000141.1, from coordinate 11,299 downwards.
TCGGCGAAGACAAGACCGAGGTATTGCAGGTAATGGACGATTTGAGAGCCGCCGAAGTCGATTTTTTAACGATAGGCCAATATCTACAGCCGACAACAAAGCATCATGCAATCGCCCGATTTGTCGCACCGGAAGAGTTTTGCAGCTATCGGAGCTTCGCCCTCGGCAAGGGTTTTCTGCTGGTCTCGGCCTCGCCGTTGACGCGCTCCTCGTACCATGCCGGGGAGGATTTCGCGCGGCTGCGCGCGGCGCGTGCTGCCAAGCTCTCTGCCGCCAGCTGAATCCCCGCAGATGCCGACGCATGCCGAGCAGCGTGTGCTGGCCTACACGCCGGAGCAGCTCTTTGCGGTCGTGGCCGAGATCGAGCGTTATCCCGAGTTTCTCCCGTGGTGTCTCGCGGCGCGCATCAAGGAACGCCGGGCCGACCTTATTGTCGCCGATCTGATCATTGGCTTCCGCATGTTTCGCGAGCGCTTTACCTCGCGCGTGGCGCTCGATGTGCCACGTCGCATCGACGTGACCTACGCCGAAGGACCGTTCCGCCGCCTCACCAACCACTGGGCGTTCGAGAAGGTGCCGGGCGGCTGTCGCATCGATTTTTATGTTGATTTCGAATTCAAGTCGCGTCTGATGCAGAAGCTGATCGAGGTGTTGTTCAACGAGGCGGTACGCCGCATGGTCGGCGCCTTCGAAAAGCGTGCCCGAGATCTTTATGGCGTTCCCTTGCAGAACGGCGCCGGCCAGGCGGCAGAGTGATCGCGCAGCCCGCGCTCGGAGCGGAAGCGGGCCCGCGGGGTGACCGCGGCTGTCTCTGTTTAACCTTGCAGCTCGTCGAGCAGCGCCTTGGCGTCTTTCAGGTCTTGCGTGTCGAAACCCTCGGTGAACCAGCCGTAGACGGGTGCCAGAAGGTCGCGAGCTTCGGCACGGAGACCCTGGTTGCGCCGAAGCCAGGCGAGGCTCACGCCAGCACGCAATTCCCAGAGCTCGGCTTCTTGCTCCCGGGCGATCCTCAGGGCTTTGCGATAGAGTTCCTCGGCGGCCTCGGGATGCCCCTGCCGCAACAGCAGCCGGCCTTTATGCCGATTGAGCTCCGCCTCCGGCCAGCGCTCCTCTGTCCTTCCCGCGGTCGGTCGAGTGCACCGCGCTGCTGCGCGACGACTTTGGGAGCTTTGCGGCGTGCTGCTTTCGCGAGCTGAACCCGCGCACCAGCTTCGCGATGAACTGGCATTTCGAGGTCACGGCCGGCAAGCTGGCGGCAGTGCGTGACGGCCGGATCCGCAGGCTGCTCGTCTGTGTGCCGCCACGCCATCCGAAGTCGCACCTGACATCGATCGCGTTTCCGGCCTGGTGCCCGGGTCAAGACCCAAGCGCTCAGCTCATCTGCGCCAGCTACGCCCAGGAGCTCGCCGACAAATTGTCGCGCGATTGCCGCCGGATCGTCGCCAGCGACTGGTACCAGCGGCTGTTCCCGACACGGCTGTCGCCGCGACATCAGGCGGTGCCGGAGTTCGAGACGACAGCGCAGGGCTGTCGGGTCGCCACCTCGGTCGGCGGGGTGCTGACCGGCCGCGGTGCCGACATCATCGTCATCGACGACCCGCTGAAGCCCGAGGAGGCGTTGTCGCAGGCGCAACGTCAGGCCGCCAACGAGTGGTACGACCACACCCTCTACAGTCGGCTGAACGAGAAGCTCACGGGCGCCATCGTGCTGATCATGCACCGGCTGCACGAGGACGATCTCGCCGGCCATATGCTGGCGCAGGAGGATTGGGACGTCGTGCGGCTCCCGGCGATCGCCGATGAGAACGAGCTGCACCGGGTCGAGACCGTGTTCGGACGGCAATCCTTCCGCCGCAAAGCGGGCGAGGTCTTGCATCCCGAGCGCGAGCCGCTCGAGATGCTCGAACAAATCCGCCGGACGATCGGCGAATAACCCCCCGAACACTTCGTTCCGGCGGCCGCCGGCCTATACCAGCAGGGGCCAACGCCGCAGGACCGCGGCATTATCAAGGCGGCGCGGTTCCGGAGCTACACGCCGAACGAACGGCCGGAGAAATTCGACCGGGTCGTGCAGGGCTGGGACACCGTCAACAAGGCCTCCGAGCGGCGCAATGCAGGTTCTTGTCTGCTCGTTAGGCGAAAATGATAGGCCAAGTATAATCTCAGCGAAGAGACCCGTTATCACTAAAGCAGTGGTCCGCGAGCAGAGCGGTCGATTACCGAGGAGCGGCTTCGTCGTGCGCGGCAGCGCTGGATCTGTGTAGCAAGCCTTTAAAGAATGGCTTCCGAGCTAATCACATCAGCGGCCAAGCGGCGGGGATTCCTCGCGACGCCGAGCTATTTACGCCTTTGGTTTGCCGGCGGGATCGGCAACGCGATGCGTTGGCTCGAGCTGCTGGTTGCCGGGATCTTCACCTACGAGGTCACCCAATCGACCGTCCTGGTCGCGCTGGTGACTGTTGCTCGCAGCCTGCCGATGCTGTTCATCGGCACAATCGCCGGTGTGTTCGGCGAGGCCCTGAATCGCAAGCGATTGCTGGTGATGCAGCTTTTCGTCATGGCCGTGTGCTCGGCGCTGCTGTGCGCGCTGGCATTCTCCGCGCAGATCCGTGTCTGGCACATCGCCGTTGGCGGCATCGTCGCGGGTATCGTGTGGGCGATGGAGCTCGCCGTGCGGCGACGCATGATCGGGGAGGTTGTCACACCAGATCAGGTCGCGCCGGCTGTCGCGTTCGATTCCCTAACCAACAGCTTCGCCCGGGTGTTGGGGCCGCTGGCCGGGGGTGCGGCTTATCAGACACTGGGTTTGGGCGGCGCCTATTTCCTGTCTGCGGCACTTTATCTCGCAGCCGGTCTCACCGTCAGCGGCCTCGATTTCCGCCAGGAGCCGCGCAGGCTGCGGTTTGGCCGAATTGCGCTCGATATTGGCGAAGCGGTCGCGGTGGCTCGCGCCAACCCGGCGATCCTCGCCGTCGTGCTGGTGTCGATCATCATGAACATGTTTGCGTTCTCGTATTCCGCGCTGATCGCGCCGATCGGGCTCGACGTGTATCGCGTGTCGCCGATCCTGGTCGGCGCGCTCGCTGCGGCCGAGCCCCTCGGCGCCATCGCGATCGGCATTCCGCTATCGACCGGGTGGCTGCGCCTGAATGGGCGCCGCGCTCTGCTTCGCGGATCGCTGCTGTTTCTGATGGGTCTTGCGGCGATGGCACTATCGCCGTGGTACGCGCTCGCCTTTGTGCTGTTGCTGATCGGCGGGCTCGGCACCGCCGCCTTCTCGAACATGCAGACGACCTTGATTCTGACAGAGGCGCCACCGGCGACGAGATCGCGCGTGATGGGGATCGTGACGATGTGTATTGGCATGGGTCCGGTCGGTGTGATCATCATCGGGATCCTATCGGGACGCGTCGGACCCCCGGTGGCGATCCTTATTATGGCTGGCCTGGGGCTCTGCGGATTGAGCCTGGTGTGGAGGAAACTGATCAAGGCGGACCGAAGCAACGACTGAAAGAGGAGGACGGAGTGCCCGAAGGAACGGACCTATTCGAGATAATACATACCACGCGCGCGATGCGGCGCCTCAAGCCCGACCCGGTGCCCGATGAGTTGATCCGTATGATCCTGTTGGCGGGTCAAGCGGCCGCGAGCGGCGGCAACACGCAGCGCTGGCGCTTTTTGGTCCTGAAGGACCAGAAGATCAAAAAGGCAGTGCAGGCCTATTACAAGCAGGCCTTTGACGAAGTGGTCGGACCGCGCTACGCCAGTAGCGCCCCACCGCCGGGGTCGGACACCGCGAAGTACAGACGTCAGCTCGCAGCCGTCGAATACCTGACCGATCACTACCACCAGGCGCCGGTGTGGATCGTCGCATGTCTCGAGGACGGCCCCAATCCGGGACGGTCAGCCGGCTCCTCGATATACCCCGCCGTGCAGAACATGCTGCTGGCGGCGCGCGCACTGGGGCTCGGCTCGACCCTGACGACACGGCACATTGCCTATGAGAAGGAAGTCGACGCCGCGATGGGCATTCCGCCCGGCTTCCATTCCTATGCGATTCTGCCGATCGGCTACCCGATGGGACGATTTGGCCCACTCGGTCGCGGGCCGCTCACCGATGTTGTCTATCTCGACGGGTGGGGAAAGCCTTACCCCGGTATATGATCGCAGCTGCCGCTTCGACCGCCGCCGCGGGAATCGCGCGTCAGCGCAACAAAATAGGGAAAAGCATCCGATGACCGAAGAACTCCGTGGCAAGGCCCGCGTGCTCGGGCTCGACCGTCTGACCGAAGAACACCTCGCGCAATTCGAGTGCGCGACGACCGGTATGGAGCGTCACCTGCAACGCCTGCCGCGCGGCATGCCGGCGGCGCAGGAGCCGGCGCATGTCTACCGGGCGAAGGTGGAGGCGTCATGAGCGGCGATTTTGCCTATCTCGGGCTTGCGGAGGCCGCCGAGCTGATCCGCGCGAAGAGATTGTCGCCGGTCGAGTATGTGACGGGGTTGCTGGCCCGCATCGAGCGGTACGACGGGAAGTACAACGCCTTTATCGCATTAACTCCGGAACGGGCATTGACCGCGGCGCGGGCGGCTGAGGCCGAAATTGCGGCCGGCCGGTGGCGCGGGCCGTTCCATGGCATGCCCTATGCGCTGAAGGACATCATCGATGTCGAAGGTCTTGCGACCACGGCGCACTCCAAGATCCTGATGGGTAACATCGCGGGCCGGCATGCCGTAGTCACGGAGCGGCTCGAAGCGGCCGGCGGGGTGCTGCTCGGCAAGCTCTCGACCCATGAATTCGCGATCGGCGGCCCGTCCTTCGATCTGCCCTGGCCGCCGGCCCGCAATCCGTGGAGCCGAGATCATTTCTGCGGCGGCTCGTCGAGCGGCAGCGGCGCCGGCCTCGCCGCGGGGTTCTTCCCAGCCGCACTCGGCACCGACACCGGTGGCTCGATCCGCAACCCGGCCTCGATGTGCGGCATTACCGGCATGAAACCGACCTATGGCAGAGTGAGTCGCCGCGGTGTGGCGCCGCTCGCTTTCTCCCTCGACCATATCGGCCCGATGACCCGCACGGTGCGCGACAACGCGCTGATGCTTCAGGTAATTGCCGGGCATGATCCTGGTGATCCTGGAAGCGCCGACGAGCCGGTATCCGACTACTCCGCCACTCTCGACCAGGGCGTCAGAGGCCGGCGGATCGGCGTCATCCGGCATTTCTACACCAGGGATGTCCCCGGCCATCCCGAACAGGTCGAGGCGCTCGACGCCGCCGTCAAGTTGCTGGCCGAAGCAGGTGCGGAGATCAGCGAGATCACCCTGCCGGCTCTGCAGGACTTCGGCGCCTGCGGCCAGATCATCCTTGCCGCGGAAGCCTACGCCGTGCATGAGCAGTGGCTCAAGGAACGGCCGCAAGATTACGGCGCGCGTGCGCGCGAGCGGCTTCTGGCTGGGGCGACGCTCCGCGCCGTGGACTACCTTCAGGCGGTACGTTGGCGCCTGCAGCTTCGCCACCGAGTGGCGGCGGCCTTTGCAAACATTGACCTGGCGGTGACCGCCTCGAGCATGGATCCCGCCTGCCGCATCGACGATGACGAGGCGCTCGCTACCAATTACTGGCGCCAAGCGCGCATGCCGTTCAACGTCACCGGCCAACCCGGGCTTGTCATTCCGGCGGGCTACAGCAAAGGGGGCTTGCCGCTCTCCTTGCAGCTTGTCGGCCATCCCTTTGGCGAAGCGATGCTCTACCGAGTCGCGCAATTCTATGAGGACGCGACCGGTTGGACCAAGCACCATCCCCCGGAGCTTTCAGACTGAGAGTCGGCTGAAGGAGTGTAGCCAATTTTCTCAGAGATGACCTGGAGGCCGAAGAGGCCGTCCACGACGGCTACGTGAGTGCGTTCACTCATCTTGACGGGTTCAAAGGCGGATCGAGCCTCGCAACTTGGCTGGCGCGGATCGTCTCGAACGAGGCACTCGCGCGGCTGAGGCGGCGGCGTCCCACGGTCGAAATTGGCGAGATGGCGGAAACCCTCGCTGCAGGGGTAGGGGCCTGCTTCACCGCAGCGGAGCCGACCCCGGAGCAGGCAATCGCCCGAAGGGAGATTCGCAGCGCCATCGAGAAGGCGGTAGACGAGCTGCCGCCTTATTTCCGCAGCGTCTTCATGTTGCGCGCCATCGAGCAGATGAGCGTCGAGGAGACCGCGTCCTGTCTCGGGATCCCCGGCGAGACAGTCAAGACGCGCCTCCACCGCGCCAACAAATTGCTGCGCCAAGCGCTGACGACGCAGTTCGGGGCAATCTTCGACGACATTTACCTGTTCCTCGGAGCGCGCTGCGACCGGCTGGTCACCACGGTACTCCAACGCATTGGCCTGTCCGCCGAGACTGGGTCTTCGGTGCCGCGTTGCGATCGGCCGGCGCCGTGTCGTACTCCACCATAGCACTCGCCGATCGCCCGATCCCAATACGGAGAGAGTCATGCGAAGAGCTGTTGCGGCCTTCGGAATGCTGGTGCTTGCCTCGCTTCCCGTCGCCGCGGTCGCGCAAAACGTCGAGAAGGCGCCGCCCGGCGGCGACTACAAGAAGGTCAGTGAGCTGGTGAAGCTGCCGGACTTTCTGCCGGGCCTCGGGACCCTGTACGTCAACCCGAGCACATTGCCGGAAGGCCCCTTCCTTGCCTATTTCCACGCGGGAAAGCTGGTCAGCACGATTTATATGATCCCGCTGAAGGACCTCGATTCACAAAAGGTCTTTCCGGATCTCGCGGCACCGGGCGGCAAGGTCGATCATGTCAGCATTTCATACAATGCCGGTCACCCCGGTGTGCCCGATCCGCACTACCACATTGTGCTCTGGCACATTTCGAAGGCGCAGGAGCAGCTGGTCGCGAAATGAGCGGCAGCGGCCCCTATGGCTGATCCGTTATCACGCCGTACCCTGATCGAGCGCGGAGGTCTGGCGATCGGTATTCTGATCGCGGGCCGCGCCACCTCGCGGGCAGTAGCCGATGAGGAAATCAAAGAAGCGGACAAGATCAAGCAGACGGATGCCCACTACCAAAGGTTTCCAAAGGGCCCGCAGCGCTGCCAGATTTGCCTGCAGTTCATCCCGCCCGAGCAGTGCAAGATCGTGCAGGGGCCAATCTTTCCGCAGGGTTGGTGCCAGTTTTTCGCGGCAAAAGAGAATGCGCAGTGATCCCGCCGCATCGTCATTCGCGCGCAAGCGCGAACCCAGGGATTTCAGTCGGTTGCCCTGGGCCCCTCCCCGGGCGGCCGGCCCTTGCGGACCGTCTCGGGGATCCGCGGGGGCGACGATAGAGTCGTTGGCTAGATCGGTCGACTAATCCCTATGCGAAGCTCATGTCAGCAGCAAACGGACCGGACTCGATGACGAGATCGCCGATCGTCCCGCTGTAGCGGAAAATCCCGTGTCGCTCTCGCAATCCCCAATCCACCGGGGCGCGACGATCGAGGCCGATGTCGAGGCCTTCGTGAAACCCGCCCATCAGGGTCGGGGTGAGCTCGCCCCACTCGCTCGGTTCACCGGTGTCGAGCAGCAGCCGACCGCGGCCGCGGCGTCGGCCGAGCGCCTCGTATTCGAGCACGGCGCTGTGCTCGCCCGCCGGCACCCCGGGGCCGACCAACGCGTGAAATCGGCCATACCCATTATAGGTGAGCCGTAGGGTGCCGTCCTCGATGTAGAGCACCAAGCCGCCGGCAACGTCGCCGATCGCGAACAAAACACCCTGGTCGGCAGCACTGTGCCGCAAGCGCGCGACGATCTGGAAATTCCGATTGGCGATCAACGGCGCGACCACGTTGCGGTGCACGGTCTGCGCATTGGGCAGAAACCGCCTCCGGCTCTCGGCCGGAGGCCGCCGATGCGGCGGCAACTCCAGGAATTTTGCCGCCGGTGTGCGGTTGTCGAGCGGATAGACCATGTTTGCCCAGGCGGCCTCGTCAAAGGCCGCGACGAGTTCGGCGAGCTTTTGCGGGTGCTGGCGGCGCAGATCCATGTTTTCGGAGAAATCCTCGGCATGGGAATGCAATGTCCAATTGTCGAAGTCGATCGCTTCGCCGCGCTTCTGCAATGAGACCGCGACCCAGCCGTCGCGGTAATAGGCCCGGTTGGCCCAGCATTCATAATATTGCTCGTCGCGCGGCGCAGGAGCCTCAGCATCGCGCAATACCGGGGCCAGGCTCTTGCCCTGCATCGACTGGACGGGCTTGCCGTGTGATACGGCTAGAGTCGGGACCCCGGCGAGATCGAGCAGGGTCGGCATCACGTCGATCACATGGCCGAACTGACCGCGTATCGCCCCAAATTCTTTGAGATTGTCGGGCCATGACACAATAAAGCTGACGCGCCGTCCGCCACCGCCGGTATAGGTCTTGTAGGACGGGAACGGCGCGTTGGAGACCTGCGCCCACCCCGTCGGATAGACAGCGGAGCTCCGGCCCGTAGCGACCCAGCCCGCGCGCTCGACATCGACCTCGACCGGCAATGCCGGCAGTCCAGCATAGCGCCGGTTGAAGTGCAATGCGCCGGCTGGGCCCGCGGAATTGGTGCCGCCATTGTCGGACGAAAAGACAAAGATCGTATTTTCGAGCTCGCCGAGCTGGTCAAGCAGTGCCACGAGGCGGCCGACATTCTGGTCGGCGCAGTCGAGCATCGCGGCATAGGCTTCCATATAGCGCGCAAATAGCCGCTGCTGGTCGGCGGGGACATCGTCCCAGGCGGGTACGTCCGGGTCGCGCTCGGCGAGCCGGGTGCCCGACGGAACCAATCCCATCGTCCTCTGGCGCTCAAAGCGCGCGGCGCGCAGCGCATCCCAGCCGGTATCGTAACGGCCGCGATATTTTGCCAGATCGGCTTCCTTGGCCTGCAATGGCCCGTGCACGGCATTGTTGGCGATATAGAGAAAGAAGGGCCGGCTCGGGTCCTGGTTGCGGATCTCGGTGACAAAGCCGATCGCCTTGTCCATCCAATCGTCGGTCGCGTAATAGCCCTCGGGATAGGCGTCGATCGGGGCGACGATGTTGTTGTAGACGATGCGCGCCGGGAAGAAATACCCGGTCTCGCCTTCGAGAAATCCGTAGAAGCGGTCGAAACCGCGATAGGTCGGCCAGGTCGGGTTGGGCGAAACACCATTGCTCGAATTGTGCCACTTGCCGACGGCAATGGTCGCGTACCCGGCTGCACGCAGGGTTTCGGCGATCGTTGGTGCGTCGAGCGGAATGTCGCCGAAATAGCCCGGAAAGCCCGGGTTGTTTTGGGCGAGCCACCCGGTCGCCACCGAATGTGCATTCCTCCCGGTCAATAATGCCGCACGCGCCGGTGAGCAGATCGGGTGCGTCGTATAGTGGGTAAAACGGATCCCTCGGTCGGCCAGCGCATCGATGTTGGGGGTCGCGATCTCCGAGCCGTAGCAGCCGACATCGGCCCAGCCCATATCGTCCATCAACACGATCACGATGTTCGGCGAGCCTGCGGGCGGACGCACCGGCAAATTCCAATGCGGCTCCGATTCCTCGCGGGTGCGCCCGATTTTGCCGGGAAAACCCGGATAGCTCCGTGTCTCGTTGGTAATAGTGATATCCTCCAATCGGAAGCGCGGCATTCGGTTATGGTACGCTCGCCGCACAGAGCGCACCATGTCGACCAGCACTTCACCCGTTCGGCTCGGATGCTGGCGGGTACCGACCGGTACGTATCCATGCCGGCGATAAAGTGCGATGTTGCCTTTCATCCGCAAATTCGTATAGAGCCGAATTTCGTCGACGCCTATTGCGATGGCTCGTTGGTCGGCAAACTTGAGAAGCGCCCTTCCGTATCCCCGCCGCTGCTCCGCCGGGCTGACCGCGATGCTGTAAACGAGCAGGTGATCGGGCCGCTCCTCGAGCACCGCGACCCCTACGTCACGGCGGTTGCAGTTCAGAATCCACACCTCGCCGCGATCGATCCGCGGGCTGTAATCCTCCTCGGCGGGTTTCGGGATGTAGCCTAGTGCCGCCATATAGGCGGGTATGTAGGCGTCGGCGCTGATCTGCTGAACCACGGTGGAATCGGCACGGCCGGCGCGTCTGATGTTGCGCGATGTCGGGCTCTGCTCCGTCATTACCGAAACGGACCTCCAGCTGCTAAGGATGCCATGCCGCCAGATGGGCCGCATGCGTTGCCCCATAGGCTCCCGGCTTAAAGAAGCGGCTCGTCAAATCGGGCCAGCTTCGCGCTTTCGCCAGCCCACTGTAGCGCCAGGGCCGTGTGAGCCAACACCTGGTTTTTTCCGGGTGTGCTAGCAATCGAGGTATTGAGGAGGCAGGCTTAGCTAACTATATGACTAAGTCGAGGTGACATATGGACAAGATTGTTTCGGTCCACGCCGCCAAGACGCACCTTTCGCAGCTCCTCGCCCGCGTGGAAGCGGGCGAGGTCATCACGATTGCTCGCGGGCGAACCCCGGTGGCCAAATTGGTTCCGATCGCCCCGAAGGGAAAACGAGAATTCGGCGCCATGCGCGGAAAAATCGGCATTGGTCCGGAATTCTTCGAGCCCTTACCAGAGGACGAGCTCGATCGCTGGGATCAATAGCGGATGCGATTGCTGCTCGATACCCACGCGCTGATCTGGTGGCTTGCCGGTGATCCGTCGCTATCCGCCGATGCGAAGGCAGCCGTCGTCGACCCCGAAAACGATATCTTTGTCAGCGCGGCGTCGGCGTGGGAGATCGCGACGAAATACCGGATTGGCAGGTTACCCCAAGCTGCTGCACTCGCTTTGGATGTCTCCGGCGCGCTCGCAAGTCAGGGCTTCATCGAGCTGCCGATCACAGTGCTGCACGGGCAAGCGGCCGGCGGCCTTCCCGGCCCACTGCGTGATCCGTTCGACCGGATGCTGATTGCGCAAGCGACGCTCGCCGACCTTGTTCTCGTGTCAAACGAAGCCGTATTCGACCTTTACGCGGTACGGCGCCTCTGGTCAGGTTGGCCGAAATAGGGCGCTTGCTTGACACGCCCTTGCGAAGACCGTCACCTTGACGAGAACCACGCTCTTTCAACCGTCACGCTCGTCCCAAGGAGGAAATCTCGATGAAATTGTCGCGCAGGACATTGCTCGCCGGCGCCACCGCAGGTATCGCGGCTCCCGCCGTCCTGCACTGGCCGGCCGACGCGGCCGAGTTCACCTACAAATGCGGCGCTTCGCTCCCGGACGGCCACCCGATGGCGATCCGCGCGCGCGAAGCCATGGCGCTGATCAAGGAGGAGAGTGGCGGCCGGCTCGACATCACGCTCTACAC
>JAFAHQ010000230.1 GCA_019237135.1 Alphaproteobacteria bacterium | reverse complement strand
AGCTGACGAGGACAATGGTCAATGACAACATGAACAGCCAGGGGTCTTCCCACCCGAGGAAGGCCGGGCGCATCGAGATGAAGGCAATCGAAATTCCAGCGAGGGTGCCGAGCATCGCGGCTCGCGGGGTGTATTTGCGCACCGTGGGGCCGACAAAGGCGCCGAGCAGGACGATGACGCCGATGATGAGGCACCAGACGAGGCCGGACTGCCAGGCCAGCACCGAGTCGCGTGTCTTCAGATAAATCGGCAGCATGATCAGGAAGACGACGATGAACATATGCGGCACGCTCGGCCCGTACGGCATCGCCGTCACATCGCCGCGACCCTCGCTCTTGGCCAGCCGCCAGGCGAGGTAGGCGTAGTAGAGATTGCCGAGCGGCAGCGCTATTCCGAGAGCCGGCAGGATGCGGCCATAAACGATGTCGGCCGGCAGGTTGACGACGTGCAGGCAGAGCCCGGTCAGCACGATGACGTTGAGGACGACGTTGGTGAACAGACCGAAGAAACCGTTCCAATCCCCCGGAACCCACCAGCGTGGCGCGGCAGCTGCAGTGTTCATCGTGTCGTCCTCAAAGAGCGGCTGTCTGGAGCGCGGCGATGACGGCCTCGGACGTGGCGACCCAGCCGAAGATGCCGCCTTGCGCCTTGATCATGCGCAGCCCCATTTCGTGAAACTCCGGGAAATAAGAGCCGACGCAATCGGCAACGACGACGCAGTCGTAGCCGCGGTCGTTGGCCTCGCGCACCGTCGTATTGACACAGACCTCGGTGGTGACCCCGCAGACGATCAGCTGAGCGACGCTGCGGTTCTTCAGCATCGCGTCGAGATCGGTAGCGTGGAATGCGCCTTTTCCCGGTTTGTCGACGACCGGTTCGCCCGGCAGCGGGTAGAGTTCGGGGATGATGTCGTGGCCAGGCTCGCCGCGCACGAGGATCCGGCCCATTGGGCCCGGGTCGCCGATGCCGGCGGCCAGCCGACCGCGGGCTTTCTTCGTCGCCGGAAGGTCGGCGAGGTCGGGCCGATGGCCTTCGCGAGTGTGTATGATGGTCAACCCGGCGGCGCGCGCCTCTTCGAGCAAGCACCGGGTGGGCGCGATCGTGCGCCGCAACAGCGAAACGTCGTTGCCGAGTGCCTCGCCAAACCCGCCGGGCTCGAGAAAATCGCGCTGCATGTCGATGATCACGAGGCTCGCCCGTCCCGGATCGAGATCGAACGCGTAGGGTTCTGCCTCGATGATCGCCATGACATCCCGCTTGAGTCGTGAACAACAGCGTGAAGCAAGGCGCGTGCCACAGCACGCCGCGAGGCTCATTGCGGCATCTGCGCCGCCGTCACACCGACCAAGCAGGCGTTCCGCCCTTAGGGTGGGCTGTTAAAGAGGGCCGCCGAGCCGATGGTCCGCACGGTCGAAAGTGCCGCAGATAAACCGCTCGGAATGGCGCGACTTCACTCGCCGGTGAGGCTTCACGGCCGATCATGTACTCCCTCAGCGAGCGCCCGCATCAGATTAGGCGTCGACCAGGTGGCGATGCCCGTTCCGGCGAAGTCGCGGTCTGTCGTCCAGACATCCGCCTCGACGCTCCAGGCCAGCGCCAATACATGGGCGTCCCTGGTTGACCCATTGAGGCTGGGTACTGCGTCTCTCAGCGACACTTCGCTCCTGGCCAGAATTGGCGTCAGCGCGGCTACCGGCACGATGGTCAGTTCCGCGACCAATGCATCGATAATGACCAGCAGGTCCGGGCGTTTCAGCCCGAGCTCGACGCGCCTGCGCGCTTCGTGAACAACACGATCTGTGGTTACGAGCACTGCCGCGCGTGCCGCCTCCAACATCGCGCCCGAGCTTCTGCCGCGGGCAGCTGCAACGAGTACGGCGGCGTCAATTACGAGGATCGACGACGGCGCTCTCATCCACGGGCGGGTTCGGCCGTCAGCACGCGCACCGCCGCGACCGACCAATCGACCGGATCGACCTCGCCAAATGGGGCAAGGGCCGCGTCGTCCGCCGCTGGGTCACGTCCCTTCGCGAGCGCCTCCGCCCGGGTCAGCACGGCGGCGAGGCGATCGGGATTTGCGGCCTTGAGCGGAACCAGCAGTCCGACCGTTCGTCCGCCCGATTTTACCGCAGTCGGTCCCGGCAACGCGCCGATCGTTTCCGCAGATAGCTTCTGGAGCTCGCGGATACTGATGTATGCCATGGAGCTTACATACACCGGTATGTAACGACAATCAAGCTGTTCTGGCCATCCGCCACATCATGGTCGTGACCGCGCTATGCGAGAACTCAGCGTTCGCTACCCGCGGAATGCTGTTATCCGCGGCGCCGCCGGGTGTGCGATCCGCCCGCCAGCGAAGGCGGCACTGACCGTCTCGCGCGCTACCGCTGGTGGGTTGTGGGGTAGGGGTGTATGGTCGTTCGTAAGAACTCGTAGCCGCCGAGCGTCGCGCCCCTTTGAGCAGGGAGTCATGCCGCACATTAGGGTTTCGGACGATCGCCGTCCGCTCGCCCGTGCCGACAAGGCCATCGAGTGATGGACCGACGCCATTCGATCGCACTGCTCGGCGGGGCGCCTCTTTCCTGGCCGCTCGAGCTGCGCGCACAGCAGCCAGGGCGAACTTATCGTCTCGGCTTCTTATCCCGCGGTCCGCGCGATCAGGAGCAGTTTGACGCACTTTTCGACGAGCTCCGACGGGAAGGCTTTGTCGCGGGTCAAAATCTGACGATCGATCCGCACGGACTTGGACTGCGCGTCGAGCAGTTCCAGGAAGTTGCAATAGCGCTGGCCAAAGCCCCGGTCGATGTCATCCTGGCCACCAGCGGAAATCCTGCAATTCGCGCCGCCCAGCAGACGACTGCGACAATTCCGATCCTCGGAGTTACCGACGACATGGTCGGCTCCGGACTGGTGAGCTCGATGGCCCATCCCGGCGGCAACACGACCGGGGTCAGCCTGCTTGGCACCGAGCTCGACGGCAAGCGCCAGGAACTCTTGATCGAGCTGAGCCCTGGCGTGCGCCGCATTGCCGCGCTGGCCGATTCCAATCAAACGGGGTCCCGCCAACTCCAGGCGTTACAGGACGCAGCACGGGCGCATGATGTCGAGCTGTCGATTCAACAGATCGCCAAGCCGGAGGAGATCAGCGGCGCCATCGAGGCGGCAAAGGCCGCCGGTGCTGCAGCCCTCAATGTGTTGGCGTCACCGCTCTTGTTCCTCCAGAGCCAAGTTATCATCGAGCGCACCGCTGCATTGCGCTTGCCCGCAATGTATCAATGGCCGGAAACCGCCGAGGAGGGCGGTCTTGCCGGCTATTGCCCGCGCTTTATCCAACTCTGCCGAGACATATTGAGTCGGCAGCTGATCAAATTGCTGCGCCAAGCCCGCCGATATTCCGGTAGAGCAGCCGACCAAATGCGAGCTGGTGATCAACCTCAATACGGCGAAGGCCCTGGGCC
>JAFAHQ010000225.1 GCA_019237135.1 Alphaproteobacteria bacterium | reverse complement strand
CGGGCGGCCGCCCAGACGGCAATCGCCTCTTCGGGATAGACCTCGCCCTTCATGCCGAAACCGCCGCCGACATCGCGCGCGACGACGCGGATGCGGCTTTCCGGGATATGCAGGATCCGATGGGCCAGAACATGACGGACACCGTGGACGTTCTGCGTGCTGCTGTAGAGCGTGTACCGACGAGTGCCGGGATCATATTCGGCAATGCAACCGCGCGGTTCCATCGTGACGGCGGTGATGCGGTTGTTGTAGAGCGAGAGCTTAGTGACGTGATGCGCACGGGCGAAGGCGGCATCGACCGCATCAGCATTGCCCATGCACATCGTGAACGAGGTGTTGTTGGCCGCACCCTCGTGGAGTAGCGGAGCGTCGGGACGGAGCGCATCCTCGGCGCGCAGCACGGCGGGCAGGATTTCGTAATCGACCGAGACCAATTCCGCCGCATCACGCGCCAGTGCTTCGGTCGCAGCGATCACCACAGCGACGCGCTCGCCGACATAGCGGACGTGAGTTTGCGCCAGTGGCGGGCGATTTGTGCGATAGCCCTTGGGCCCACCCATGTCCTCGGCCATCACCTCGGGATCAAGCGTGCCGAGACCGTCGGCTGTCCAGTCCTCGCCGGTCAGAACGGCAAAAACGCCCGGCATTTGTTCCGCGGCGGTCTTGTCGGTAGCGCGGATCCGCGCATGGGCGTGCGGCGAAAAGAGAAAGGCCGCATAGGCTTGGCGGGCGAGATCGATGTCCGCAACGTAACGCCCGCGCCCGGTCAGAAAGCGGGCATCCTCCTTGCGCGTGACGGGCTGTCCGATGCCGAACCGCATGCCGGTGTCCCCCTTCGCTTCCCCGATTCTATAGCCCCAAATAGAATTTACGGACGAGTTCGTTATTGTTGAGCTCTTCGGCGGAGCTGCCTTCGAAGGCGATTTTGCCGTGGACGATGACATAGCCGCGGTCGGCGATGCGGACCGCCTGGTTGAAGTTCTGCTCGGCCATCAGCACGGTGAGCTCATAGCGCTCCTTCAGCTCCTGGATCTTCTCGATCGTGCGCTTGACCAGCACCGGCGCGAGGCCGACCGAGGGCTCGTCGATCAGCAGGATCTTGGGCGCCGACATCAACGCGCGCGCGAGGGCCAGCATCTGCTGCTCGCCACCGCTCAGACTGCCGGCGAGCTGGCGCCGTCGTTCTTTGAGCGCCGGAAAAGTCGTATACGACATGTCGAGGTTGTGCGCGATCTCGGCGCGCGCCAGCGGCCGGAAGGCGCCCAGAAGCAGGTTCTCTTCGACTGAAAGCTTAGGGAAGAGGCGGCGACCTTCGGGCACCAGAGTGATCCCTAGATCGACGATCGCTTCGGTCGAACGGCCGACGAGATCGACCCGCTCGCCGTCGATCTCGGCGGTGATCGATCCCGCTGCGGGCGGCAGGATCCCCATCACGCATTTCATCAGGGTGCTCTTGCCATTGCCGTTGGTGCCGAGCAATACCACGGTCTCGCCGGGTGCGACGTTGAGCGAGACGTCCTCGAGCACGCGCACCGCGCCGTAGCCGGCGTCGATGCCGGAGATGCTGAGGCTACTCGCCAAGATAGGCCCTTTCGACCTCGGGGTTGCGGATCGCCTCCTGCGGCGCGCCGTCGGCGATCTTCTGGCCGGCGACCAATACGACGAGCCGGGTCGAAAAGCTCATCACCGCGCGCATGATGTGCTCGATCAGGACGATCGTGATGCCCTGCTCGTTGAGGCGCACCAGCACCACCAGGATCTCCTCAACCTCGGAAGGCGAGAGGCCCGCCATCGTCTCGTCGGCAAATAAGAGCCGCGGCGCGCTGGCGACCGCGCGGGCGAGCTCGAGCTTGCGCATTTCGACTTGCGTCAAATCGCGCGGCAGCCGGGCCGCCTTGTCGGCAAGCCCGACATCGTCGAGCAGTGCCAAGCAGCGCTCGCCGATGGCACCATCCGAAAGCCGCGTTCCAGGCCGGGCATTGACGGTGTAGAGCAGCGGAATGCGCAGATTGTCGACGAGGTTCAGACTGCGGAATGGCTTGGGCAGCTGAAAGCTCCGGGCCAGCCCCAAACGCGTGCGCTGGTATGCCGGCAGCCCGTCGATCGCGCGGCCGTCGAAGGTGATATTACCGCTGTCGTGGTGAAGCGCGCCGCAGAGGCAGTTGACCAGCGTGCTCTTTCCCGATCCGTTCGGCCCGATCAGCCCGAGCCGCTCACCACTAGCGACGACGAGATCGATGTTCCCGAGCGCAACAAAGCCGCCAAACCGCTTGCCGAGCCCCCCGACCTCGAGCAGCGGCGGCATCAGCGGAGCCTCGCGCGGCGACGCGCCTGGACCAGTCCAACAATGCCATTGGGCGCAATGATCACAAAGGCGATCAACAGCAGGCCGACGATCAACAGGTTCAGCGCCGAGGAGATCGTCACAGTGGCGAGCTGCTGAATCGTGCCCAATAGGACCGCCCCGATCACCGGGCCGACCCAGCTGGTCATGCCGCCGATCAGTGGCATCGCCACGCTATTGACGGCATAAGAGAGGTTAAAACTCGAGGCCGGGTCGAGATAGGTCACGTAATAGGGCAATGGAGCGCCGCTCATGCCCATCAGGGCGCCGCTGAGCGTGGTCGAAATCAGCTTCAGCCGCAATGTCGGCACGCCGCCGGCTTCGGCGGCGGCCTCGTCGTCGCGGATCGCGTTCAAGCCGAGCCCGAGGCGCGATCGCTCGATCGTGCGGGCGATCGCGACCGAGACGCAGGCAAGGATCAGCATCAGCGAATAAAGGTACTGGACATAACTGCCGTAGAGCGGCGCTTGTTGCGGCCGGATGACATAAATGCCGCGTGAGCCGCCGACGTAATCCCAGTTGACGATCAGTGTCTGCGCGACGATCGCCAATGCCAGGGTGGCGATCGCAAAGAAGACCCCCTTCAGCCGCAGGGTCAGATAGCCCATGCCGTAACCTAGAATCCCCGATGTCAGGCCGCCGACCAGGATCATCACCGGAACCGGCAGGGAGGTCAGCTTGTGCAGCACGACCGAGCTGTAGGCGCCGACGGCAAAAAAGGCGCC
>JAFAHQ010000218.1 GCA_019237135.1 Alphaproteobacteria bacterium | reverse complement strand
GATCCCGACATGGGCGCGTCCGGCGACCAAGGTCTTCTGGCCCGGACCGTGACCCTGGACCTCCGCCGATGGGCTCTCGACACGCAGATATTCGGCCGGGAGACGAAACCGGACGCCGTCGTCGAAGCCAATTTCGAGCAGCTTTTCCTCTTTTTTGAGGCGCAGCTCGAGAGGCCAGCGCGTCGTCCCGCCGGCGCTCACGCAAACTCCCTCACGACGGCGGCGAGGGCTTGGCCGGCATCTCGTCGTCGCGCAGCTTGCGGGCCTCGTCGACCAGCATGATCGGAATGCCGTCGCGGATCGGATAGGCGAGCCCCGCCTCCTCGCTGATCAGCTCCTGGGCTTCGCGGTCGTAGCGCAGCGGCGCCTTGGTCAGCGGACAGACCAGGATCTCGAGCAGCCGCGGGTCGATTTCGTGGGTCGCTTCCATGCCTCCCTCCGGGGGCTTCAATCGTCCGGCTTCAATGACGCGCGCCGGAGCCGTCGCGCTGCTGGGTCGCCGCCGCCATCTCGATGATCGCGGTCAGGAGCCGGGCGCGCTCGGCGAGATCGGTCGCCTCGAGCAGCGCCTGTTTCTCGCTCGGCTCGAACGGGCAGTTCATCGCAATCGAAGTGACGAGACGATCCCCCGGCACCGAGGTGATCGCGTCCCAATCGGCCTCGATCTGGTGATGCTGGAAATAGGCCCTCAGGCCGCGCAGCAGCCGGTCGCGGTCGAAGCCGGGCTCATCGTCGCTTGCCAGGTCGCGAGCGAAGTCACGCCACTCCGGCACGACCCGCCGATAGCCCTCCAACAATGGCAATTCTTCGCGGATGCGGAACCGGCTGATGCCCGTCAAGGTGATCAGAAAGCGCCCGTCATCGGTCTCGGAGAACGAAGTGATCCGCCCGGCGCAGCCAGTCGGATAGACCGGTGGATTATCCCCGGCAACCCGCGGATCGCTCGGCTGCACCATGCCGATCAGCCGCTCGCCGGCAAGCGCATCACGGGTCATCGCCAAATAGCGCGGCTCGAAGATGTTGAGCGGGAGGCGGCCGCGCGGCAGCAGCAGCACGCCAGTCAGCGGAAAGATCGGAAGAATCGAGGGGAGGGCGGTCCCGCCAACCCGCTCGCTCATCCCGGCATCTCCCTCAGGAAAACATCTGGGCGGAGAGCCGTCGTCGGCCGCTCAACGTCAACGGATCGGTCGGCCCCATCGCCTCGAAGAATTTGACGAGCTGCTTACGCGCGGCCTGCTCGTTCCACTCCCGATCGCGCTTGAACACGGTCAACAGCTCGTCGATTGCGGTTTCGCGCTCGCCGCTCCCGAAGAGTGCCGTGGCGAGCTCGAAGCGCGCCTCGTGATCGTCGGGGTTCGCCACCAGGCGGGCGCGCAGCTTCTTCGCGCCGGCCATCGCCTTCTGCGCCTGTTCGCCGAGTTCGAGCGCTGCACGTGCGGCGGTGATCTCGGCGTGAGCCGCACTCTCCTTCGGCACCCGGTCGAGAAGCTGGCGTGCCTTGGCGAGCTCGCCGCGCGCGATCATCGCCCGGCTGTTGCCCGCGAGCGCTTCGACATTCGCGGGCTCGCGCTGCAGGATCTGCGAATAGAGTGCCCCCGCGCTCTTGTGGTCGCCCGACTGGAGCGCCTGCTTGGCCATCGCGAGCGCTTCTTCGACCGGCGATGGGCCGCCTTTGCCACCGCTCACGCGTTGGACGAACTGCTTGACCTGGCTCTCGGGCAGCGCCCCGACAAAGCCGTCGACCGGCCGGCCGTCTTTGAAGGCGTACACGGCGGGAATCGACTGGATGCGCATCTGCTGCGCGATCTGCGGGTTTTCGTCGATGTTCAGCTTAACCATTCGCACGGCGCCGTTTGTGGCGCGAACGGTCTTTTCGAGGATCGGCCCGAGCTGCTTGCACGGGCCGCACCAGGGAGCCCAGAAATCGACGATCACCGGGGCCTCGAAGGAGCCGTCGACCACCTCGGTCATGAAGGTCGCGGTCGTGACGTCCTTCACCGCGGCGGGGCCGGCACCCGCGCCGCCGATCAAAGCTTCGCTCGGCATCACTGTCCTCGTTAGGGTTTACCGCACAACATGATGGCACGCCCCGGCGATGGCAAGCACTGCGGAGAGGCGAGGATTGCGAGCGCGCCTCGCGTTCAGTGTGCTGCCGCGGGCTCGCGCTCGAAACCGGCGAGATCGATGATGCGCGGCACGTGCCCGCACGCGGCGATGAAGCGCAACAGATCGGCGGAGGCGATCGCGGTGGTGCGGTCGTTCGCCAATGGATGGTAATTGAGCGGGTCGCGTTCGAGCATCGCGGCGTCGAGCAAGGGGGTGACGAGGTGCTCGACATCGTTGACGAGCGCAAAGGGTGTCACGCTGCCGGGGCGCACCCCGAGGACCTCGTAGAGGTCGGCGGCGCCACCGAACGAAAAGCGCGGCGCCGTCAGCCGCCCCGCGAGCTTCTTGAGGTCGATCCGCCGCTCTTCGAGCATGACCGCGAGCCAGAACCCGCCCTTCTTGTCTTTCAGAAAGAGGCTCTTGCAGTGTCCCCCCGGCAGGCTGCCGCGCAGCATCGTCGCCTCGGCGACGGTGAAGACCGGCGGATGCGAATAGGTTCGGTGCGCGATCCCCAGTGAATCCAGACGCCCAAACAGCTCTTCGGGGGTCAACGGCGGAAGCGGCATTGTGCGGCGCACGATGCGGATCGTTGGCCGTTAACGCAAGCCTTGCAAAGCAAGCCTTCGAGGCTAAGATGAGGAGCGCCGCGGGGCCGACCCGCCGCGGCCGGTGCGGGTGTAGCTCAGGGGTAGAGCACAACCTTGCCAAGGTTGGGGTCGGGGGTTCGAATCCCCTCGCCCGCTCCAAATTTTCCAAAGGCTTAGGATGGTCGTTTTATCGATCGTCTCGCCTCTGGCAACCACATAGCGATCACGGGGTGCATTTCGGGGCGCCAGATGGTGTTGCTCCGGGCATGGCAGGTTGTCCAATTCGTAGAGCGCGCAGAGCCGATGCCGTCGATCCGGTCACCGGCGAGTTCGTCCTCTTCCCGCACCTCAGCCACCCGAGAGCCGGCCTCTTTCATGCTCAGTGGCGTGCGCTCGCGCCGGAGGAGAAGATTGAGCGGCTGTTCGGTATGTCGCTCGATGACATGGCCGAGATCCTGAGCTGGAGGCCGCCGAATGAGCCCCGACGCCGCCCAGCTCAACGTGGTGGTGACGATCGCCCGCGTTGTCGTGGTGATCGGCGCCAGGGCCAGGTTGTTCGAGAAGGCCCAGCGCGAACGCAGATCTTAACCTTTTATTTACTAGGGGCCCATAACCAAGAGAGCCACGCGATCGATAACAGATAGCATCGTTAACCCTGACCCATTCTCAAGGCAGATGCGAGTTGAAAATCATTATCGGAACCGGTCTCTGTGTCATCGGCACTATCGCCTGGGCAGCGGCTCTTATCGGCGCATCTGTTATCGTAAATCCGATAGTGATATCTGTCGGAGTGATAATAGGTGGGGGAATTACTGCCGGTGGAATCATCCTGATTTGCCTGCCAACTAATCCTATTCGATTTTCTTATTTTGACAAGTGATTAGAAGATTAGCTCGTGTTCCATGGGGTGGCGCAGGAGCGGGCAGTAAAGCGCCACGCGGCAGCGACCATTAAGGGTCCGGCGGCATAATAGCGACCGGCTAACCGGCTCGGAGCTAATTACTCCGGATCGAATTCGCGATCCTTGCTTGGGATCAGCTCATCGGAAAGCACGCAGCCCGGTATCGCCTTGAGGCGCCCCGACGCCACTCATGGCGAGCGCAGCGGATTTACCCGCATCTCGCGGGCGATGGGAGACAGTTAGAAAAAGTCAATCCCACCAGCGAGCATAGCAGCATAAAGATTTCGGTGGTTCCCTGGAAGAGAAACCTGGGCCTATATCCGGATCGGCTTCGGTGTTGCCGAGGCTGGGGGAACGCTTCATAACCTTCATTACGATTTCATGACTGACATGACGAGTGTCAGCTATCCCTACTCGTCAATCTGGAACTGCATACGGAGGACAAGACATGAGACATCTTTTGAGCGGCGTGGCGATTATTGCCGCTCTCGCGATCCCCACGCTGGCTTCGGCACAGCGTATGGGTCCGGGATCCTACGCGTACACCGGCACCGGCCCAAGTGTCACTCCCCCAGGCGGGTTCGGCCCCTCCTCTTCGCTCTTCAATGTACCGGAGGGGTCCCCTAGTCTGCCCGGTGGGGCGCCTTCGGGGACCGGCCCAACAGGGACGACGACGCCCCTGCCGCGAGGTGCTATGCCCCCTGCGGTCTACCCGCAATCAAGGTAATTCGGCGAACCGATCGAGCACGTTGTCACGCGGCTACTCGCTGCGTCACCGAGTGGCGCATCGATCGCCGAGCTGGCGGTCATCGACTGAAACTGGCACCTTCAGTCACTGCTTGCTGTTCTAGTGACGAGGGCAATGGGATACCCCCATCCTCGATCGCCTGCTTCTGAGCCCCGGCGTCGTCCCCTCGCCGGGGTTCTCTTTTGGTCCGGCAGGCGCATACGATGTTCTCCGCGCTCATGGCGTCCGGTGCAGCCCTGACCTGCGTTCCTCGGGTGTCGGTGGTCTCGCTGGTGGCGGCTCGGGCCGTGCGGTCGGAAACTTCGCGCGGATGTCGTGCAGCATCCTGATGCGCGGCGATAGCGGATAGCGGTCATCTTCGATCACCCGGTTCAGCACCGCGAGAAGCACAGCGGCTTCCTGATCGTCGAGATCGATCTGCATCTCTACACGTCGCCGAGGCGCGCATCTGAAACGATGGGGCCCGCTGCCTTGTGGGCAAGCAGAGCGCGCATCGCCTCGGCCTCCCGCATTGCGCGCGCCCAGCCCCACCCGTAGCCGATGAGCAGGCCAAAGATCGCGCCGATCAGAGCGTAGATCACCGTACCCATGGCCGACAGGCAAACGCGTCGAAACAGCGCAATCCAAGCGATGCCGAGCGCGGCACTCCCCACGATGATGTAGAGCGGCCGGAGTGCCAACTCGTTCCGCGTCGGCAGCCCGGCCATCTGTTGCATGATGACCTCACGGCCACTCTCAAGATTGGCGATGTTCGCAGTAGATCGACTTGGCGCAACATTAGCGGGCTTTCATTAGCATGCGCTTGATATGGCAGATGATGGTTGCTCAACCTTTAATGGCGGGACCCTTCCAGTGCGCTGCGCTGGACCAGTGCCGCCATGCTGGAAGCGGCCAAAGGCTTCGGCTGGCTCAAAGCGTACGGGCGCCTCTCGGCCTTGCTGACGGCGCTGGCAGTTCATAAGCCGAGCAAGCTGTCGACGGCGATATTGAACCGGTTGCCTCAGCTGCGTAAACGTCTTCAACCGGTAATTGCCTGCCAGACAAATTTCATAAAGACCGGGCATTCCCTAGAAGAAGCCATGATCAGGAAACTGCTTTTGTAGTGGTCGTCCTGACGGGAGTTCACCTGGGGGCCGCTGGGTCCTCAGACGACGTGCTGTTTGTTACCAACTCGGCGACTGACACGGGTGACACCCCTAACGTCACAAAGTTCGGCGCGAGTGGCAAAACCGACGATCTTCGCTACCGTTGGGATAGGCAATCCCACAGGTTTGGCCTTTGATGCGGCCGCCGATCTGTATGTGGCCAATACTGCCGGCAACAGCGTCCGCAAGTTTTCACCGACGAGGGTGGACCTAGGCAACTTTGTCATCACCGCATTTCCAGACGGCGGCGGAGGTTTGGCCTTCGACTCCGCGGGCACCCTCTATGAGGCTGTTGAAGCCAACCCCGCGGTGGA
>JAFAHQ010000026.1 GCA_019237135.1 Alphaproteobacteria bacterium | reverse complement strand
CGAAATAGGTGACGAGCGCCGCCGACACGACGATGACGCTCGCCTCCGGCCGCAACAGGAATGCGTAGGCCCGCCGCGCGAGCCCATAATACTCGGGCGGCAACTCAGCCGCCGATGGCGCCGGTGTGCGGCACGATATGCGCCTCTTTCGCGCTACCTTCGTAGCGCGTCTTGGTATCGAGGTACGGCCCGACCGCGTCCTTCGTGACGAATTTGAGGCCGGTGTTGATGTCGGCCGGCCCGACCAAGCCACCCGACACCTTCCACACGAACATCTCCATGACCGTGTAGAAGCCCTGCAGATAGGGCTGCTGGTCGATCACGAAATCGAGAAAGCCGTCGCGCACCGCTTCGAGCGATTTCGGCAGCAGATCATAGCCGCCGGCATGCACGCCCTTCGACGGCAGGTTGTACTGCCGGCTGATGAGCCCGCAATTCATCGTATCGCCACCGCTGACGCCGAACATACCTTTGACGTCCTGGTTGCCGAGGTAATAGGCCTGGATTTTCGATAGGCCCGCATTGGCAGCGGGATCGGTCGCGATCATCGTCGCCTGGATGTCGGCGCCCGATTTCTTGATTGAATCCATCGCGCCGTCGACGCGCGGCTGCAGGTTCAGCTGACCGGGTGTGGCGATAAAGATCGAGACCTTGCCGGAGCCGACGAGCTTGGCGATACGCTCGCCCATCATCTGGCCGGACAGAAACAGGTCTTGGCCGATATAGGCGAGGCGTTTGTTGGTGCGTGAATCGGCGTTGTAGCTGAACACCGGTATGTCCGCGGCGAGCGCATTCTCGACCGGTCGATCGAAACCCCTCGGATCGACGAGGCAAACCGCGATCGCGTCGGCCTTGCCGGCGATCGCTGCGTTGAACGCGTTGACCATCTGCGCGACATCGGAGGTCTCCGACCCGGTCCACTGATAGTCGACGCCGAGCAGCGCGCAGGCATCCTGAATGCCGTATTGGCATGGAACAAAGAACGGGTTCGACGTCACATGATTGACGAATACAAATTTCCAGTGCGGATGCTCCGGGAACGGCCCGCCTTCCGCGGCCCCCGCCGGCCCGGCACCCGCCAGATACGCGGCGACCGACCCGGCGGTGACGCCGCGCATCAGCGCGCGGCGCGGCAACGAACTGGTGATGTCGCGCGAGCGTCCCTTCATGTCGCATCCTCCCCGTTAGCGCCCTCGTGGCGCGTCCCGCGCATGGGGCGCGCATCGAGCGCAACATAACGGGCCGGGTGCCAGCGGTCACGCGGACACCATCACGGCAATGACTTCGGCTGCGCTAGAGAGGCGATATCGCGACGAGAATCGAGCAGGAATTTTCCCACGCGCACCAGGCCCGTGCCGGCGGGTTCACATCAAAGACGCAACACGCGCTTCTTGTGCACCGATCCACGCAGCTCGGGATAGTCATCGCCGAGCCGCCATGGTCGGCAATTCGCCCACCCTGCCCTCATCTTTCCGCGGACTGGCCAAGATAGCCGGGCCTCAAAGGTTTTGCATCGCGGAGGCGCAGAGGACTCAAGGGCATCGGCGTTGCTCGGATGCGATAATCACGATCCCAAAAATTGCCAAATTCATATGAGAAATTTCTGACCGATGGCGGCGCCGCAAACCAAGGCCGGCTTTGGAGACCAGTTTCAACCTAAACGAGAGATCCCGCTGTAGATTTGCTGCAAATCCAGCTGCGGTTAACGGACGACACAACTATGCATTGCGGCTGGCCCAAGTACCCGAAAGCCCCAAGCCTGCTTCTGTGGTAATCAGGAGGGGCCAAGGTAAGGGAGGTTTGATGTCGAGCACTTGCCCGCTTTCCGGTCTCACCGTGATCGAAATCGGTCACAGCGTCGCCGCACCCTATGCCGGAATGATCCTCGGCGAGCTCGGCGCCGAGGTCATCAAGGTCGAGAACCCAAAGGGGGGCGACCCCTGCCGCGGCTGGGGTCCGCCGTTTACCGAGGGCACGGCGACCGCGTTTCACGCCTTCAACCGCGCCAAGCGCGGCATCACGATCGATCTCG
>JAFAHQ010000421.1 GCA_019237135.1 Alphaproteobacteria bacterium | reverse complement strand
TTGGTAGCCTCGTCCGCCTTATACTTGAGGGCCAGGCCCGCAGCTACCCGCTCGAGGGTTTCCAGGTCGGCAAAGTCTGCGTCAAGTGCCTTTGTTTCCTCGGCATATTTCGCCTCGATCCGCGCCTTGCGGGCCTGGAGCTGCCCTTTGATCCGATTAATATCGTAAGATGTGAGGTTCCACATGAGAGTAGATCGGGGTTTGTGATGTATGACTTTGCCGATTTAAACGTGAGCCGGTTAAGTTAAAGCTAACGGGTCGCGGATTTCGCAGCCTGTAGGGGGAGAACTGTTTTCTTGGGATGACACCCCTGCTGCGACACCGTATCCGGGCGCTGGAAGCGGCGTTATTCTGGCTCTCGGTTAAACTACGGAATTTGCAGGGGGAGACCAAAAATGGCCCGGATCAACCACGTGGCGCTCAAAGTGAGCGACCTCGAGACAGCGACAAGGTTCTACGAGAACGTGTTCGGGTTCCGTCAGGTTAAAACGGGGCGCTCGCGCGGGCATGTTTCGCGGCACCTGACGGATGGCTATGTCGACCTCGCGCTGATGGTCTACGACAGCGAAGACGACGAGGAAGCAAAACTGGCAGGCGAAGGGCCCGCCATTCATCACTTCGGCATCGAGGTTGACGACCGGCAAGGTGTTATCGAAAAGATCGAGGCTAACGGCGGCGTCCTTCTCTCAAAACCGGAGTCGGGCGCTGTCAAATTCCGTTCGCCCGACGGCACGATCGCCGAGATTGCCGATGTCGGACGCTACCAGAGGATGAGAGACCAGCGGAGCTAAACCCCGGCGGTTCACACTGGAGGGGCGCGGAGCGCCTTCATGTCGGGCGCCTGACGCAGGGTGGCTTCGGTCTTGGCCTGCAAGGCAGGGAAATCCAAATCGTCCACCAGTTCACGCACGACGAGCCCCGCGGCAGTGACATCGATGACAGCAAGATCGGTATAAATCCGGCGCACAACGGCGGCCGCGGTCAGCGGGTACCCGCACTGCCGGCGGATGCGCGGCGCCCCGGCCCTGGTGGTGTGCTCGACAAGGACGCGGATTTCCTTGGCCCCTACCGCCAGATCCATTGCGCCGCCAACACCGGGTGGAAAGCCCGGATCGTCCGTCGTCCAATTCGCCAAGTCGCCTTTTTCCGAGACCTCAAAGGCGCCGAGCAAGGCGAGATCGAGATGGCCGCCGCGGATTATCAGAAACGAGTCGGTGTGGTGCACGTAGCTGCCGCCGGTCACCAACGTAATCGGCTGCTTGCCTGCATTGATCAGATCCCAATCCACCTCGTTATCACCCGGCGCGGGCCCCACGCCCAGCACGCCGTTCTCGCTGTGCAGGACGATCTCCCGATCGGCCGGGAGAAAATCCGAGACCAGCGTCGGCAGCCCGATCCCTAGGTTCACATAAGCCCCGTCGGCGAGATCCTGGGCGGCGCGCCAGGCGATTTGGCGACGTTTCAGCGGCATCCGTTTCCTCCTCTTAGCCGGGAACTTCGACGAGGCGGTCGACGAAGATGCCGGGGGTGATGACCATCTCGGGATCGATCTCGCCGACCTCGACGAGACGGCGCACTTGCGCGATCGACAGGCTCGCCGCCATCGCCATCGTAGGGTTGAAATTTCGCGCCGATTTCCGATAGGTCAGGTTGCCCCAGCGGTCGCCGCGGTCGGCAGCGAGCAGCGCGACGTCGCCCTTCAAGGGTTTTTCTAACACATACATGCGGCCGTCGATCTCGCGATGCTCTTTGCCGTCGGCGAGCCGGGTCCCGACCGAAACTGGCGAGTAAAACCCGCCGAGACCGGCCGCCGCACAGCGCATCCGCTCACTTATGATGCCCTGGGGCACGAGCTCCAACTCGATCCGGCCTGTGGCATAGAGCTCCTCAAACACGACGGAACCGGAACTGCGCGGAAACGAGCAGATGATCCGTTTGACCCGGCCCGCCGCGAGCAGCGCCGCAAGGCCGGTGCGCCCGGTCCCGGCATTGTTGGCGACGATTGTCAGGTTCCGTGCGCCTTGCTCGATGACTGCCTCGCACAAGGCGTTGGGCAATCCGGCGCCGCCGAACCCGGCACACAGGACGACAGCGCCGTCTGGGATTCCGGCCACCGCCTCGGCGAGACTTCGTACCCGCTTATCGATCACTGTTCGAACCCATCCCGCTCAGAAAGCGACCGCATCGCCGCCTTTGAGCGCGAGCATCGCCCGCGCCTCGTCGGGAGATGCGATCTCAAGCGACAGGTTCTCGACGATAGCACGGATCGCGCTCACCTGATCGGCATTGCTTTGAGCGAGCTTGCCTCTACCGATCCACAGCGAGTCCTCGAGCCCGACCCGGACATTGCCGCCCATGATCGCCCCCATCGACACCAGCGGCAGCTGGTGCCGACCGGCAGCGAGGATCGACCAGGCATACGAGTCGCCAAAGAGTTTGTCGGCGATGCGCTTCATGTGCACGAGGTTCTCCGGATCAGCGCCGATGCCGCCGAGAATGCCAAAGATCGTCTGAACGAAAAGTGGCGGCTTGACCATACCTCGGTCGAGAAAGTGCGCGAGGTTGTAAAGGTGGCCCACATCGTAGCATTCGAACTCGAAGCGGGTGCCGCACACCTCCCCCAAATCCTTCAGAATCCGCTCAATGTCGGCAAAGGTGTTGCGGAAGATAAAATCGCGCGTCATTGCCAGATGTTGCGGCTCCCACGCGTATTTCCAGTCTTTGTACCGGCCGAGCATCGGAAAGAGCCCGAAGTTCATCGACCCCATATTGAGCGAGCACATCTCGGGCTTGGCGCGTAACGGGGCAGCCAGCCTTTCCTCGAGCGTCATGCCATGGCCGCCACCCGTCGTGATGTTTATCACAGAGCCGGTCGACTGCTTGATCCGCGGCAGAAATTGCATGAACACGTCGGGGTCGGGCGTCGGCCGTCCGTCTTTCGGGTCGCGGGCATGGAGGTGCAGGATCGCCGCCCCCGCCTCCGCCGCGGCGATCGCGTCCCGTGCGATCTCGTCCGGGGTCAGCGGCATGTAAGGGCTCATCGTCGGTGTATGGATCGAGCCGGTGACGGCGCAGGTGATGACGACCTTGCCGCGAAGAGCCATTCTCTTCCCTCCCCTTGAGCGCCCAGCTCCGCCGGCGGCTCGCCGGAGTTTGGCCGGCTAGCACTGCGACCGGATGAACGACCGGACCTTCGGGTAGGTCTCGCTCTGCCACCGACGGCCATGAAACACTCCATAATGGCCGACTTTGAGCTGAAGGTGGTGGGTCTTTTTCGCCGCGGCGACCCGACTGCAGAGGTGGTGCGCCGCGACGGTTTGGCCCGGCGCGCAAACATCGTCCCGCTCGCCCTCTACAGTCATTAGCGCTGTGCGTTCGATGGCTGCCGGTTCGACCCGCTGTCCTCGCACCCGGAAGCTGCCCCGCGGCAGATCGTGGTCGTGAAATACACGTTTGATGGTGTGCAGATAGAAATCAGCCGGTAGATCCATGACCGAGCTGTATTCCTTGTAAAACGCCCGGGTGGCCGCTGCGCTGTCGCCGTCGCCGCGCACCAGGTTATCGAACATCGCCCAGTGCGCCGATACGTGGCGATCGAGATTCATGCTGAGGAAGCCGGCGAGCTGGAGAAAACCGGGATAGACCCGCCGGAAGGCTCCGGGATAACGCCCGGGCACTGTCGTAATAACAGTTCGTTCGAACCAGTCGAGCGAGTGCGCTTCGGCGAACCGGTTGACTTCGGTCGGGTTTG
>JAFAHQ010000408.1 GCA_019237135.1 Alphaproteobacteria bacterium | reverse complement strand
GATGATTCGCCCATGCGCTGCCGCGCAGACTGCAACGGCCGTCTCGAAACCGTCGTCGAGCGCCGCTGCCAAGCTCTGAAGTCCGTCGATCTCGGCGCGGATAACGCGGAGGGCGACTTCCACGTCTGTCTTGCCAATCGCTGTCCGGCCGCGAGCCGCACCTTCCTCTGTCGTGACGACAGACAACCGGCTGGTCCGCATCGAAAAGACCCCCTCCCCTCGATAACTCCATTAATGCGCGAAGATGTCTTGCTCCGACCAGCCCTTGAGATCAAGCAAAACGCGGTGAGGCAAAAATTCGAAGCAGGCGCGGGCTAGCTCTGCGCGCGCTTCGCGCGCCAGGATCGCGTCGAGTCGGTTGCGCAGGGCGTGGAGGTGAAGCACGTCCGACGCCGCGTAGCGAAGCTGTTCTTCGCTCAGGCTGGAGGCGCCCCAGTCCGAACTCTGCTGCTGCTTCGACAGATCGATGCTCAGAAGATCCTTGCACAGGTCACGCAACCCATGCCGGTCGGTGAAAGTGCGCGCCAGCCGCGAGGCGATCTTGGTGCAGTAGACCGGCTCCGCCATGACACCGAGGTACCGATAGAGCATGGCGAGGTCGAATCGCGCGTAATGAAACAGCTTGGTCACGTCGGGGGCGGCCAGCAGGCGTTTCAGCCGCGGCGCGGCGTATCCGCCGGGCGCAAATTGAACGAGATGGGCGTCACCGTCTCCCGCGGAGAGCTGCACAAGGCACAACCGGTCGCGATGCGGGTTCAGCCCCATCGCCTCGGTATCGACGGCGACAACCGGCCCGAGACAAACCCCATCGGGAAGATCACCTCGATGCAGTGTGTGGGTCATGGGGCGCAGCGATGCGCCGCGGCTGGTGCCCAGGAGAAGACTCGAACTTCCACGAGCTTTCGCCCACTAGAACCTGAATCTAGCGCGTCTACCAATTCCGCCACCTGGGCGTCTCGAACATGCGCAAATAAGCCCGGCGACCCGTCGATGTCAACGAAGCTCAGCACTTGGCCTTGACCACAACCTTGATCGCGTCGTCGATTCGCTCGCGCGCATATTTGAGAGCGGTGGGCAGCTCATCGAGCGGAAAGGTGTGGGTGTGAATGAGCCGGGCGTCGAATCGCCGCTGCTTCATCAAGGCCATCGCCCGATGCGTGGCGCTCTGGCCCTCGCCGCGAATCCCGAAGACGTAGATATTGTTGCGCGCGAGTGAGGCGAGAT
The DNA here is from genome assembly GCA_019237135.1 of Alphaproteobacteria bacterium. GTDB lineage: Bacteria > Pseudomonadota > Alphaproteobacteria > ATCC43930 > CGMCC-115725 > AP-15. Next base: position 1,916 of record JAFAHQ010000408.1, on the reverse strand, counting down.
CCACCGGGACCGGGTGTTGCGGGAAGGCGGCGAGACAGATCCGGCCGCCGCGATTGACCATTTGCGCCGCCTCGTTGAGCGCCTCGGGCGCACCTGAACATTCGACGACGAAGTGGACGCCTCTCCCGTTCGTAATGCGCCTGACTGCGGCGACGGCGTCTTCCCGCCGGGCGTTGACCACGTGATCGGCGCCGAGCTCCTTGCCGAGTTCGAGGCGCCGATCGCGGGTGCCGGTGAGGATCACCGGGTCGGCGCCGAGCGCCTTGGCGACTGCGACGCCGAGCAGGCCGATCGGACCGGGACCGGTCACCACAACTCCCTCGCCCGCGATCAGACCACCGAGCACGTCGAGGCCATACATCGAGGTCCCCGCGGTGACGACGAGCGTGGCTTCCTCGTCGGTCATGTCGTCCGGCACGTGAACGAGGGTGTTTATGTGGTTCACAGCGTATTCGGCAAAGCCGCCATCCGTCGTGAACCCATTGGCGCGATGCCCCTTGGCCGGGTCGCCATAGTTTAGGCAGGAGGTGTACATCCCCTGCCGGCAGCGCGCGCACCGCCCGCAGCCGGCGTGAACCTCGACTGTGACGCGGTCGCCGATCCGGTACTCGTCAACCGCCGTCCCGAGCTTGACGACCGTGCCCATGTATTCGTGCCCGATCGTGAGGTTCTTGTGGAAGGGCAGCCCGCCCTCGACCATCGCCGGCACGCCATGGCGAAGGATTTCGAGATCGGTCGCGCAAATCGCCACGGCATCGATCCGTACCAGTACCTCCGCTACGTTCGGCTCCGGGACCGGCTTCTCGACCAGGTAGATCTCGTCCGGCCCGCCGAGCACCCACGCCTTCATCCTCTCAGGCACGACAAACTCGTTGGTAAGAAAGTGCTGCTCGTGCATGGCTCGGGTCCCTTGGTCTTCTGCCATCCCTGGATATAGAGTGCGCCGACTCGGCGCGCCAGCCGGCGGCGCCCAGGGGGAGACAACATGCGATCTGGCCGGACCGCGGTGCTCGGCGGCTCGGGCTTCATCGGGCGCTACGTCGTCAAGCGACTCGCGGCGCGCGGCGATGTGATTGCGGTCGGCTGCCGCAACGCCGAGCAAGCCAAGTTCCTGAAGCCGCTGGGCGATGTCGGGCAGATCGTGCCGCTGAACATTGCGATCGGCAACGAGGAGCTGCTGGCCGCCTTTCTTGCCGGCAACGATACGCTCGTCAATTGCGTCGGCATATTGCAGGAAAAGGGGTCGCAAACCTTCGACCTGCTACATCATAGCGGCCCTGCGCGGCTTGCCCGCTTCGCCCGCGAGGCGGGGGTCGAGCGTTTTGTGCATTTTTCGGCGATCGGGGCCGATTCGCGTTCTTCCTCGGCCTATGCCCGTACCAAAGCAGCCGGGGAGCAGGCGGTGCGCGACGCCTTTCCGACCGTCACGATCCTGCGCCCCTCGATCGTTTTCGGCCCGGAGGATCAATTCTTCAATCGCTTTGCCGCGATCGCGATGCTCTCGCCGGTGCTGCCGCTGATCGGCGGCGGCGAGACCCGGTTTCAGCCGGTCTATGTCGGCGACGTCGCGGATGCGGTGATGAAATGCCTTGAAGATTCGGCAAGCGCAGGTCGCCTCTACGAGCTCGGCGGCCCCAAGATCTACACCTTCCGCGAGCTGCTCGACCTGCTGCTGAGCGAAATCCGGCGCAAGCGTCGGTTTCTCGACGTTCCGTTCGGGCTTGCCGCAGCTCAGGCCAGGCTGATGTCGATTCTCCCTAGCCCGCCGCTGACACCCGATCAGGTCGAGCTGCTGAAGCGCGACAATGTCGTCTCCTCGGGAGCGATGACCCTTGCCAGCCTCGGTATCGCGCCGACCGTGGCGGAGGTAATTCTGCCCACCTATCTCGACCGCTTTCGCCGCGGCGGTTGGTACG
>JAFAHQ010000263.1 GCA_019237135.1 Alphaproteobacteria bacterium | reverse complement strand
CGACAGGCTCGTTCCCTCGAGCAACAACGGCAGCGCTTCGAGGGTGCCGAGCAGACGCAGGTAGCGCTGCGTGCCGCCGAAGCCCGGAAGCAGCCCGACTTTGGTCTCGGGCAGGCCGAGCTGGGCCCGCGGATCTTCGGTTGCGATGCGGCGGTGGCAGGCCAGGCAAACCTCGAACCCGCCGCCGAGCGCGGTGCCGTTGATCGCCGCGACAAACGGCTTTTTCGCCGTCTCGATTCGCCGGAACAGGCGCTGCACGTCCATGAACCGATCAAAGAGACCGCGGATGCGCGCCTCTTTGGTCTCGCCGCTCGTTCGGGCCAGCAGCACTTCGAGCCACTCGAGATCCGCGCCGGCGATGAAGGCGGGCTTGCCGCTGGTGATGACCACACCTTTGGTCTCGGGGTCGGTCAGGGCTTGATCGACCGCTGTCGCGAATTCCGCCAGCGAGACGTCGTTCATCACGTTCATCGAGCGCCCGGGCATGTCCCAGGTGATGATCGCGATGCCGTCCTCGCCGCGCGCCAGGGTCACGTTCGCCATGGCAGTGCTCTCAAACCCGCTCGATGATCGTCGCCGTCCCCATCCCGGCGCCGACGCACAACGTGACGAGAGCGGTGCCGAGCCCTGTCCGCTCCAATTCGTCGAGCACAGTACCGAGGATCATCGCCCCGGTGGCGCCGAGCGGATGCCCCATCGCGATGGCACCGCCGTTGACGTTGACCTTTTCCGGGTCGAGATCGAGCAGCTTCTCGTAAAGCAGGACCACGGCGGCAAAGGCCTCGTTGAGCTCGAACAGGTCGATGTCCGTAGTGGTCATGCCGGCGCGTTTCAGCACCTTGCGCGTTACCTTTTCCGGTCCCGTCAGCATGATGCAGGGTTCCGACCCGATCGAGGCGAAAGCGCGAATGCGGGCGCGCGGCCTGAGCCCCATCGCGGCACCGGCTTCGCGCGTACCCAGAAGGATCGCCGCGGCGCCGTCAACGATCCCCGAAGAATTGCCACTGTGATGGACGTGCTCGATTGCCTCGGTCTCCGGGTAGCGCTGAACCGCGACCGCGTCGAACCCGTAATCGGCGCCGAGCTGCGCGAAGGACGGCTTGAGCGCGCCCAGGATCTGCATCGTCGTGCCGGGTCGCATATGCTCATCGCGCTCGAGCAGAGTGAAGCCGAGCTCGTCCTTGACCGGCACGACAGAGCGGGCGAAGCGGGCTTCCTCCCACGCTCGCGCCGCCCGCCGCTGGCTCTCGACGGCATAGAGATCGACATCGGTGCGCGAAAAGCCCCATTTCGTCGCGATCAGGTCGGCGCTGACGCCCTGCGGGATGAAATAGGTCTTGAAGGCGATCGCCGGGTCGGTCATCCACGCGCCACCCGACGAGCCGATCGGCACCCGCGACATCGATTCGACCCCGCCGCCGATCGCGACGTCGGATTGCCCAGCCATGATCTGCCCGGCGGCGATGTTGGTGGCTTCGAGTCCGGAGGCGCAGAAGCGGTTGACCTGAACCCCGGCGACGCTCTCGGCGTAGTCGGCATGCAGCGCGGCGAGACGCGCAATGTCGGCACCTTGCTCGCCGACCGGCTCGACGCAGCCGAGGACGACGTCGTCGATGAGTGCCGTGTCGAGCCCGTTGCGGTCGCGCACGGCGCGCAGCACGCCCGCGGCAAGCTCGATTGGCGGAACTTCGTGCAGTGCTCCGTCCGGCCTGCCGCGACCGCGCGGCGTGCGGACGTGGTCATAAATAAAGCATTCGGTCATAGCTCGCCTCGCGGCCTCGCTTTCCTGACGCCGAGGGTAAGATCGGGGCTGCTGTTCGACAAGAAGCAGAATGCAGAGGCGAGACCACGACCCACACGAGTTTGTCGAGCTCGTCGTCGAGCGGCTCGGCGCGCGGGGCGACGGTATTGCCCACTACAAGGATGAACCGGTCTTTCTGCCCTTCACGGTGCCCGGCGACCGCGTCCGCGCGCGACTGGGCGCCCGCCGAGGCGGAGGACGCGAAGGCCGGGTCATCGAGTGGCTGGACTACGGGAAAGGGCGCGCCGATCCGCCGTGCCCGCATTTCGGCCGTTGCGGTGGATGCGCGATGCAGCATCTCGATCAGGCTTCATATCGAGCGTTCAAACTAGTCGCGCTACGCACCGCGCTGGAACGGGTCGGGATCGATCCTGGTCTGGTACAGCCGCTACGGGTCGTTCCGCCAGCGCGGCGACGCGCGCGACTGGGGCTAACGCGGCCGCGCGACCCGGAACTCCGCACGCGGGTTGGGTTCCGCGAACGGTTTCGCCGCGATCTCGTCGATCTAAGGGAATGCCTGGTGCTCGAACCAGGGCTACTCCATATCGTCGGCGAGCTACGGCTCGTCGCTCAAGAACTGCTGCCGCCGGGTGGCGCGGCGGAAGTGACGTTGACCCGCACCGACAGCGGCGTCGATACGCTGTTCGAAGCGGAGGGCCGCCCCGAACTCAGTGCTCTCGCCGCGCTCGCCGGCCTCGCCGTGAAATGCGACCTGGCCCGCATCGCGTGGCGCTCGCCCGCCGAGGAGATCCTCATCGTCGAGCGCCGCCCAGCCCGAGTGGTGCTGTCGGGGGTCGCGGTGCCCTACCCCCCGGGGGGCTTTGTGCAAGCAAGCGAAGCAGCCGAAAAGATCCTCGTTGAAGAGGTGCTTGCGGGCATCGGAAGAGGCGGCCCTGTGGTCGATTTATACGCCGGGCTCGGAACTTTTGCTTTCGCGCTGGTTGCCGGCGGGCCGGTCCACGCAGTGGAGGGAGACGAACGCGCTGTGACTGCGCTCGCGCGAGCCGTCGCCGGTCGGCCAGGTATCACCGTCGAGCGGCGCGATCTCGCTCGCAACCCGTTGCCGCCCGAGGCTCTCGCCGCCTACGCCGCCGCAGTGTTCGACCCGCCGCGCGCTGGCGCCCTGAGGCAAGCCGCGGCATTCGCTGACTCGACGCTCGGGACGGTCGTCGCCGTCTCCTGCAATCCGGCGACCTTTGCACGCGATGCCGCTCGGCTAATTGCGGGCGGCTTCTGCCTTGAGCGGGTCACGCCGGTCGACCAGTTCGTGTGGACCCCGCATCTCGAGCTGGCGGCGGTGTTTCGCCGGTGACCTCGACCTTCGGCCCTCGGTGGCCGCGCCGCTGCGTCGTTGAGTCACGGACGGCTGAAGCGCGTCTCACTCATCGCTTGTCTCCGCCGTGGAAGGGACTCGTGTCTATCTGTAGAGTGGCGCACGGGCAAGTTGGAGGAGACGACCATGCCTCTGTTGCTTGCCAGCTCGGCGATCCCGCCGGGTGGCGAGATCCCATCGCAATACACCTGCGACGGCGCCGATATTTCACCGCCGCTGACATGGTCCGGGCTGCCGGACGGAACCAAGAGCCTCGTCCTTGTCGTTGAGGATCCGGACGCGCCTTCCGGGGTCTTCCGCCATTGGGCGGCCTTCGACATTCCGGCCGGTTCGCACGGTCTCGACGCCGGTTATTCGGCAAACCTGCCGGCTACCGGTCTCCATGAAGCCCGCAACGATTTCGGCCGGGCGGGCTATGGCGGCCCTTGTCCGCCCAAGGGGCACGGGATCCACCACTATCACTTCAGACTCCTGGCAATCAGCCGGCCAACCCTAGACCTGAAGCCGACTGCAACCGTTTCGGACGTGCTGAGGACGGCGGAACCCTACGTTATCCAGCGCGCCGAGTTGGTCGGCACCTATCACCGCTGAGCGACGATAGTACGAGCCATGCGATACCCGTGCTGAACCAGTTTCGGGAACACCGCGTTTGTTAACCCCATGCCAAATACGGCGGTAATACACACACGCGCTTACCGCACGGTTGGCCAAAGCCTGACGGTCGCGGCACTCGGCGTGGTCTACGGCGATATCGGCACGTCGCCCCTCTACACGGTCAAGCAATGTTTCCCCGACGTAGCCGACGTCAGCGAACCGCGCGTATTTGGCGTCCTCTCCCTGATCGCCTGGGCGCTGACTTTGGTCGTCACGGTGAAGTACGTCATCGTCTTGATGCGGGCGGACAACCGGGGCGAGGGCGGCATCCTCGCGCTGATGGTTCTGGCATTGCGCGACGCCGCCGGCCGGCGCAGTTGGTGGATCCTATCGGCCGGATTGTTCGGTGCGGCGTTGTTCTACGGCGACGGCGTTCTCACACCGTCAATTTCGGTGCTGAGCGCGGTCGAGGGCCTCAAGGTTGCGACACCGGCGCTCGAACCCTACGTGCTGCCGTTGGCGCTCGTCTTCCTGATCGTTCTTTTCGTCGCCCAGCGCCACGGTACGGGCCGCGTGGGCGGGTACTTTGGCCCGATAATCATCGTCTGGTTCGGGACGATTGGCCTGCTTGGTGCAATCGAGATTGTCCGTTACCCGGCCATCATCCAAGCCCTTGATCCGCGCCACGCGATCGGTCTGATGCTGCTCGATCCTTGGCGGGGCTTTGTGCTGCTCGGCGCGGTCGTGCTGGCAGTGACCGGGGCGGAAGCTCTTTACGCCGATATGGGACATTTTGGGCCCGCACCGATCCGGCGAGCTTGGTTCCGCTTTGTCTTCCCGGCACTGCTGTTGAACTACTTCGGGCAGGGCGCGCTCCTCCTTGGTCACCCCGATGCCATCGAGAACCCGTTTTTTCGCCTCGCTCCGGATTGGGGGGTCTATCCGCTGGTCGGGCTCGCCTCCGCCGCCACCGTGATCGCTTCACAAGCTGTGATCTCCGGCGCTTTCTCGATCACTCGTCAGGCAGTGCAACTCGGCTATCTTCCGCGGATGCAGGTACGGCACACCTCGGAGCGGGAGATCGGCCAAGTCTACGTGCCGGCGATGAATGGGATCCTGCTGGTAGCGGTCGTGGCGACCGTGCTCGGCTTCCGCTCCTCGGGTGCGCTTGGCGGCGCATACGGCATCGCAGTCACCGGAACCATGTCGGTCACGACCATTCTCGCCTTTGTCCATCTCCGCTTGGGTGCGGGCTGGCGACTCTGGCAGCTGGTCCCGTTATTCATGTTGTTTCTGGTCGTCGATCTGTCTTTTTTTGGTGCCAACCTTTTGAAGTTGGTGGAGGGCGGCTGGTTCCCTCTCGCGATCGCCGGCGCCATCTACACGGTAATGATGACGTGGCTGTGGGGGCGCGCGCGCGCCGCCACACAGCGGGCGAGCGGGGCCTTGCCGCTTGCAACATTGGTCGAGACCTTGCGCCCCGACCGGCCGGTGCGCGTCCCCGGAACGGCAATCTATATGACCGCACGGGTCGAGAATGTGCCGACCGCGCTGCTCCACAACATGAAGCACAACAAGGTATTGCACGAGCGAAACGTGCTGATGAACGTGCGGACCGAGGACGTGCCCAGTCTGCCGGAAGCGGAGCGGCTGGAAATCCATCATTTTGGTCAGAATTTCCACACGGTCTCGATCCGTTACGGCTTCCTCGAAGAACCGGACATCCCGCGCGCACTCGCGCTGTGCCGCATCGGCGGGCTGCGGTTCAATCTTATGGAGACCTCGTTTTTTGTCCGGCGAGAGAAGATTATCGCCAAGCGCCGGTCGGGCATCATCCTGCCCTTCAAGAAACTCTTCATCCTTCTGTCGAATATGGCACTCGACGCGACGGAGTTTTTCAGGATACCGGTGAATAGGATCGTCGAGCTTGGCGGTCAGATAGAGCTCTAGGGTCTACTTGCTCAAGAGGATTTGCCGAACGCTCTCAGTGGATGTCCTCCTGTTCGGCAAAGGCTTGGCGCAGCCGCGCGACCGAGAAGCCCGGCGCCTTTGCGGCATCGATGATCACCTTCTCGCGGCGAGCGAGCAGCGCCGCGGCAGCCGGCAAGTCTTTGATCGCGTCGGCCGGGACAACGACGGCGCCGTGCCGGTCCGCGTGGATCACGTCGTTTGGCGACACGATCATCCCTGCGACACTAACAGTCCCACCGAAATCGACGAGATGGACATGGGCGTGCGAAGGCATGATCGACCCGGCAAGGACTAAGAAATCACGTGCCATCGCATCGAGATCGCGCACCGAGCCATCGGTCACGACACCGGCGCAGCCAAGCCCTTTATGGACATTGCTCTGCACCTCGCCCCAGAACGCGCCGAAGCCTTGGTCGGGGGCATCGGTGTCTTGGATGACGGCGATGCTCGGCAGTGGAGGGGCGGCGATATGCTCATAGTAGGCGAGCCGCACTCGTGTCGCCTCCTCCCGGCTGCGCGGGTGCGGCTCACGAGAACGGATCAGAGCCGTCCGGGCAAAGGCAACCACCGGGTTCAACTCCGGGAAAGCGGCGATCAGTGGCCGGCGCGTAAAGCCGGTCGCACGGCGCCCCGGAACGACGAGTTCGAGAGCGTTGCAGATCGTCGGGGTATCGAACTCCCTCAAGGCATCGAGATCAGCGGCTTCCGGCAAGTTTGGCATGGCGGTTTCCTCGGGACGTCGTCTCGGACCCCAGCCTTTATTGGGAAGCCTAGTGTGCAGCAACCCCTTTCCGCAGAGCGCCTAGGACCAATTGGCGGTCCAAAGGCTAGCTGCCGATCCTCTCGCCGACGATCAACAGCCCGAGCGGAAGCACCAGCGCGATGATGACGAGCATGATGGCGAAGCAGCGCTCGGCGCGGCTCCATTTCTTCCAGTCGGATATCCAGTCACGCATTCAGCAGCCCCTGTTACACCCCGCGTTCGTGGATACCCGATGGGCATGGTGAAAATTCGACCGAACTATGTCCCTGTAATGATAAAGGAAGCGTAAATTTGCCTTAAACGTTGTTGCCGGCGCACGTCATGGCCCGCCGGCCATCACGGTCCATCGCCTTGCAGAGGTCGAGCACATGTACAAACCAGATCGGGTCAAGAGCTTACAGCGGCCGCGCGGCCTTCCGTTTCGTATCGGCAAGCTGGGACACGTTGTTCTAAATGTGGGCGACGTAGAACGATCGGCGCGGTTCTACACCGAGATGCTGGGCTTCGAGATCTCCGACGTCTATCCGGAGGAGATGGCACCCGGCGGCATGGTCTTTCTGCGTTGCAACCCGGACCATCACGGCATCGCGCTTGTCGGCTCGATGACGGCTGAAGCGACAAATCTCGAGCTGAACCACGTCGCCTTCGAGGTCGCAACCCTGGACGAGGTCATCAGGGCGCGCGACCATCTGCGCCGGCATGGGGTCAAGATCGATTTCGCCGGGCGACGGCGTGCCGGCTGTCAGCTCGCGGTCGAATTCCGCGATCCGGACAATCACCGGCTGGAAATCTACTGGGGCATCGATCAGATCGGCAGCGATGGGCATGTGCGCCCGTCGACAGAATGGAAAGGAGCGCAGAGCCTTGAGGAAGCCATCGCCGAACCGGTCCGCGGCCAAGACACTACCCTTCACGACCCTACCCTGCTCAATAGTTAAAAGAGACCGTCAACCTGATGAAAGTTAGAACCGTATCGACGCGGTCCGCCGCCGATGCCTTGCGTCGGGCCAGCCACCTGGTGGTCCTGGCGATCGTGGTGGCATTACTATCGCCGGCGGCCGCCCAACAATACCCCCCGGCCTACCCCGGCCCGGCGCAGCCGCCTGCATACCCCGGTCCGGGGCAACCGCCGGCGTATCCCAGCCCAACGCAGCCGCCGGCTTACTCTTATCCATCGCAGCCCCCGGCTTACCCCGGTCCCGGATACGCCGGCCCAACCACCGCGCCCCCACCGCCGCAAGCCGAAGCAGTCCCACCGCCGCCCCCCGGACCGGCGATGGTGTGGACCCCAGGCTATTGGAACTGGGCCGGCCGTTGGCTGTGGGTGCCGGGCCGTTACCTGGCCCGTCCTTACCCGCATGCCGCCTGGGTTCCGGGCCATTGGCGGCCACGCGGCCCGACTTGGGTCTGGGTCCCGGGGCATTGGCGGCGATAGGCTCGGCTCGGGCATGGTGACCGAATGATCGGGCGTTGCCTCGAACCAGCCGCACGGGCGGCCGGCTACACCGTCACTGTGCGCGGCCTCGTGCTGATGTGCAGTATCGGCATCCGCCGGCGCGAGCGCGAGCAACGGCAGCGCGTTCGCGTCTCGGTCGACCTGATTGCGACGCCGGGCGCCGCGTTTCCCGGAGACGACCGCCGAAGGGTCATCAATTACGAGAAGGTCGTCGCCGCGATCCGCGAGATAGCGCGCTCCGGGCATATCGGTTTGTGCGAGGGTTTTGCCGATCGGATCTGCACGGTATGCCTCGCCGACCCCCGGGTCGAGCGGGTGCGCGTCTGGGTCGAAAAGCTCGACATATTTGCGGATGCCGAGGGCGTCGGTGCGATGCTGGAGCGGACGCGACCGGCAGATAAGCTCGGTTGAGCCATGCCGTCCCCTTGCCTCTTTGGCATCGTCAACATCACCGAGGATTCTTTCTCGGACGGCGGCCGCTATCTCGACCCCTCGGATGCGATCGTGCACGCGCGCGCTCTCGTCGCGGCCGGCGCGCAGGTTATCGACCTCGGCGCCGCCGCCAGCAACGTCGACGCGCAACCGGTGAGCGCAGCCCAGGAGATCCGCCGTCTCGATCCGGTGATAGCCGCCCTTGCCGCCGAGGGCACACAGATCTCAGTGGACAGTTTTCTACCGGAGGTCCAGCGCTTTGCGATCGCAAGTGGCGTGGCCTTTCTTAATGACATTCAGGGCTTTCCCGATCCGTCCTTTCATCCGGATTTGGCAGCCGCAAGCTGTCGGCTCGTCGTCATGCACGCCGTGCAAGGGCGGGGTCGGGCGCAGCGAGCGGAGCTCGCCGCTGATGAGGTGTGGGACCGGATCCGTCATTTCTTTGGCGAGCGGCTGGCTGCTCTCGAGCGCGGCGGCATCGCTCGCGAGCGGCTGATCCTCGATCCGGGAATGGGACTTTTCCTCAGCAATCGGCCGGAGGCCTCGTTGCGGGTTT
>JAFAHQ010000269.1 GCA_019237135.1 Alphaproteobacteria bacterium | reverse complement strand
ACCAGGCCGAGGAGGAAGGGCTCGACCGCGTCTTTCTCGAGGCCGGGTTTCAATGGCGCGATGCCGGTTGCTCGATGTGCATGTCGATGAACGACGACAAGGCGATGAACGGCGAGCGCATCGCCTCGACCTCGAACCGCAATTTCGAGGGCCGCCAGGGCAAGAATGCCAAGACCCATCTGATGGGCCCAGCGATGGCTGCCGCCGCCGCGGTCACCGGCCGCCTGACCGATGTCCGCCAGCTGGGGTGAGAGAAGCGATGGAAAAGTTCGCTACCCTGACCGGCGTTGCAGCACCCCTCCCGATCGTCAACCTCGACACCGATAAGATCTTCCCCGCGATCTACCTCAAGACGATCAAGCGGACCGGCCTGTCGCAATGGCTGTTCCAGGAGATCCGCTTCCGTCCGGACGGCTCGGAGAACCCGGATTTTGTGCTGAACCAGCCCCCCTACCGCAGTGCCAAGATCCTTATCGGCGCGGAGAATTTTGGCTGCGGGTCGAGCCGCGAGCACGCGCCTTGGGCGCTGCACGATTTCGGCATTCGCTGTGTGGTCGCGCCGAGCTTTGCCGACATCTTCTACAACAACTGCTTCAAGAACGGCATTCTGCCGATCGCCCTGCCCAAGGAGATTGTCGAAGAGCTGATGGAAGACGCCAAAAAGGGCGCCAATGCGGTCATGACGGTCGACCTGGAGACCCAGACAGTCACGCGTCCGGATGGGGAAAAGGTGCATTTCGAGCTCGACGCATTCCGCAAACACTGCCTGCTAAACGGGCTCGACGACATCGGCTTGACTGAGCAGAAGGTTGCGGAAATCGGCGCGTATGAGGAAAAGGCGCGCCTGGCGCGCCCGTGGCAGTTCGGTATGACACAGCGCGGGGTGTGAGGGTGTCCCAGACGCGCGGGTCAAACCGCAAGGTGCTGGTGCTGGCGGGCGACGGCATCGGTCCGGAGATCATGCGACAGGCGCTGCGGGTCATCGAATTCTTTGATCGCCGCCATATTGCCAGCTTCGCGGTGACGGAGGGCTTGGTCGGCGGTGCGGCCTACGACGCTGCCGGTGTGCCGCTGACCGATGACACCTTGGCGCAGGCGTTCGCCAGCGATGCGGTGCTGTTTGGCGCGGTCGGCGGGGCGAAGTGGGACGGGCTGCCGTTCGACCTGCGCCCCGAGCGCGGCATCCTGCGACTGCGCAAAGAAATGGACCTGTTTGCCAATTTGCGCCCGGCGGGGGTCTTCGACGCGCTCGCCGACGCTTCGAGCCTGAAGCCCGAGCTCGTGGCCGGCCTCGATCTGATGATCGTTCGCGAGCTGACCGGCGGGATCTATTTCGGTGAGCCGCGCGGGGTCGAAACGCATGCTGACGGCAGCCGCCGCGGCGTCAATACCGAGGTCTACACAGAAGCCGAGATCGAGCGCGTCGTCCGGGTCGCCTTCGATCTCGCCCGAAAACGTCGCGGCCGGGTCTCCGAAGTCGACAAGGCCAACGTCATGGAGTCGGGTGGCCTGTGGCGCGAGGTGGCGCAGCGGGTGCGCGATACGGACTACCGGGATGTCGAGCTGTCCTTCATGTACGCCGACAACTGCGCGATGCAGCTGGTGCGCAACCCAAAGCAGTTCGACGTGATCGTCACCAGCAATCTCTTCGGCGACATCCTATCTGATTGCGCGGCGATGTTGACTGGCTCCCTCGGCATGCTGCCTTCGGCCTCACTCGGTTCGCCGGACGCAGCGGGCCAGCGCAAGGCGCTCTATGAGCCGGTGCATGGCAGCGCCCCCGATATCGCCGGCAAGGATGTGGCGAACCCGCTCGCGTGTATCCTCTCCTTCGCGATGATGCTGCGCTACTCGTTCGACATGGCCGCCGAGGCCGACCTCGTCGAGGACGCCGTACGCCATGCGCTCGCGGCCGGGGTGCGGACCAGCGACATCGTCCAGCCGAATACCGCGCGCGTCTCGACGCGGGTCATGGGCGACACGGTCCTGCGCGAGCTCGAAAAGGCGGCGTAACCGGCTTCGATCAAAGCCGAAATACAGCGTAAATCGCGTTTTTGCCGTCAATACGGCGTCAAACGACAAAAAAGATAGCGCTGTTTCAAGAGGTTCCACGCTAAATTCGCTACTTGGCGGAACAATCGAATTTTGCGCGCGATCAACGAATTCAAAGCGCTCTAACAACCGAATAACAACCGAATTTTGGCGCCGCCGCTCCGGACGGTCCGGCTCAGGTCGGCCGCGGCTGCAGCCGTTGTCGGCACACCAAATAATCCGTTGACTCGCCGGAGCGGGCGGTCTCACCCTGCGTTCTTCCGACATAAGCTAGAATGCGCCCCGCGGATAGGTCGGGAAACGCAGGTAGGGAAGGAAGGCGGACATGGGAAACCTCA
>JAFAHQ010000201.1 GCA_019237135.1 Alphaproteobacteria bacterium | reverse complement strand
CGTTCTTCCCACCGGCGGATTTCTTTCCCGATTTCGACCCGGAAGTCGTGCGGGCGAACTCCGAGCTGCTCGGACCGCAGCTGATCGAGCCGGCGAGCGGCAAGCTCGTCTTCAGCTTTCATAGCTTTGTCGTCAAGACCGGGAAGCACACGATCCTGATCGATTCTTGCCTCGGCAATGACAAGGAGCGCCCGACACGGCCGCAATTTCATCGGATGCGGACCCCTTATCTCGCCGATCTCGCGCGCGTCGGTGTCAAGCCCGAGGATGTCGATTATGTGATGTGCACCCACCTGCACTGGGACCATGTCGGCTGGAATACCCGGCTCGAAAATGGCAGTTGGGTCCCGACCTTCCCCAACGCTCGCTACGTCATGGCCCGTCGCGAGTTCGCGCATTGGCAGGAGGTGCACCAGGTCGGCGAGGACACGCCGCATCGCCGCGCCTTCGAGGACAGTGTGTTGCCGGTCGTGCGCACCGGTCAGTCGGAATTGGTCGACGACGACTATGCCTTTGAGGACGGGCTGTGGTTCGAAGGAGCGCCCGGCCACACGCCGGGAAACGTCGTGATCCATGCCCGCTCGCGCGACGCCACCGCCGTGTTTATGGGCGACGTGATCCATCACCCTCTCCAACTGCTCATGCCCGAATGGTCGACCATCGCCTGCACCGATCGCGAATTGTCGCGCAAGACGCGCACGCGCCTGATCGAGGAGCATGCCGAGCGCGGCAGCCGGGTGCTTCCGGCGCATTTCCCGGCGCCGACCGTGGGGCGGATCGTCCGGCGGAACGGCGCCTACTGGTATGCGTTCGAATAGGGCGGAGGAAGCGATGCCGAGAATGACGGGCGGCGGAGCATTGGTCGAAATGCTGCGCCGGCACCAAGTGGACACGATCTTTGCGCTGCCAGGCGTGCAGAACGACGCGCTCTTCGTCGCCTTCTACGATGCCGGCGAAGCGCTTCGGGTGATCCATACGCGGCACGAGCAAGGTGCCGCCTACATGGCCTTCGGCTATGCCCGGGCGAGCGGTAAAGTCGGTGTCTATGCGGTGGTTCCAGGACCCGGTCTGTTGAACACCACGGCGGCGCTCGCAACCGCCTATGCGACGAATGCGCCGGTGCTGTGCATCAGCGGTCAGGTCGCATCCGATCTGATCGGGCGCGGCTTCGGCCTGTTGCACGAGATCCCCGACCAGCTCGGCATCCTGCAGCGCCTGACCAAATGGGCGGCGCGGGTCGAGCACCCGACGCAGACCGGGAAACTGGTCAACGAGGCGTTTCGGCAGCTGCGCGACGGCCGCCCGCGCCCGGTCGGGCTCGAGATCCCGCCCGATGTGCTGGCGCTCGAGACCGAGGTGGCGCTACCGGCGGCCGATTTGTCGCCCGATGTTGTGACGCCGGACCCGGACCTGATCGACAAAGCGGCGGCACTGCTCGCGGACGCCAAAAAGCCGCTCCTCTTTGTCGGCAGCGGGGCGGTCGATGCCGCCGCGGAGGTGCTGGCCATCGCCGAGATGCTCGAGGCGCCAGTGGTCAGCTTTACCGGCGGCAAGGGCATCGTCAGTGACCGCCATTATCTGGCTCAGCCGGCGCTCGCCGGCCACGAATTGTGGCGCGAGACCGATGTCGTGCTGGCCGTCGGCACCCGCTTGCATCAGCCGCAAGTGCGCTGGGGCGTCGACCGTGATCTGAAGCTGATCCGCATTGACATCGATCCCATCGAGATTACCCGCATTGTGCGGCCGGCGCTGGGCATTGTCGCCGACGCCAAGGCGGCGCTCGCCGCCCTCTACCGCGCACTCGAAGGCCGTAATATCAGACGCGCGTCGCGCAAAGACGAGCTCGAAGCACTGAAAGGCCGCGCGCTCGCCAACCTCGCCGACCGGCTCGGCCCGCAATGCGAATACCTCAAAGAGATCCGTGCCGAATTGCCGGATGAAGGGATCTATGTCGAAGATTTGACGCAGGTTGGTTATGTCGGGCGCATGGCGTTCCCGGTCTACCATCCGCGCACCTACATCCACAGCGGCTACCAGGGCACCTTGGGCTTCGGCTTTGCGACGGCTCTCGGTGCGAAAGTCGGGCGCCCCGAGCTACCGGTCGTCTCAGTCTCGGGCGATGGCGGGTTTATGTACAATGTCCAGGAGCTGTCGACCGCGATCAAGCACGGCATCGACATTGTCGCGATCGTCTTTGCCGACGGCGCCTTCGGCAATGTCCGACGCATGCAAAAGGAGGATTATGGCAACCGGTTGATCGGGGTCGATCTGTTGAACCCGCAATTTCCGAGAATGGCCGAGAGCTTTGGCGCTGCGGGGGTGCGTACGACGACCCCCGAA
>JAFAHQ010000222.1 GCA_019237135.1 Alphaproteobacteria bacterium | reverse complement strand
CGGTCGAGGCGATGATCGCCGCCGCGCCGATCACTGCCCCCACCGCGAGCAGCACTATCACCAGCAACCATCGTCTCCGAAGCATGCCGTCTTGGTCTCCAACCGCGGCTGTGTGGGCCGCGATGCGACTAACGGCTCATCCGATGTTGCCGTTTTTTTTCCAGGTTGCTCAGATCTCATGATCAACCGTAGAAGGGATGGACCGTCGACTCAATTCAACGGATGATAGGATAAACGACTTAAATCGTCCATACTGTTCGCTCATTCGCCTGGCAATGGGGGGCGACATCGTGACGCACACAGGTCATGGAGCTAAATCGTGATAGTGTGGCATCGCTCTCCTTGTCGGCGAGAAGCGGCTATGGGAAATCAACGCCCGCTTTCTCAGTCCCAGATGCGGCACGTTGGTCGCATTTGGGTCGCATTTAGTGTGACGGTTCCCCGCGCGCTCCGCGCAGCAGCGGCTTCGAGCGACCGCATCGACAAAGTCGAACAAGGCGATAGGAGTACCCGCTTCTGCTCGCCTGGGCGAACCGAATTTTCTGACCGCCACGCCATGACTTCGCTTCACGAAGTATGGGGGACCCCGGTATGAAGCGGACACTTGCGCTGAAGCTGGTGTTCGCGATGGCGCTTGTGCTGTTGGCAGTTTCGGCTGACGCGCAAAAGCAGCCCCCGGCTGTGGCGACGCCCGGCGCAGCCCCGAGCGGAAAGCCGCAGTCGACCGTGACGACGCCTGGCTTCACCCCGAACAACGCGCGCACCTGCCTCACTTGTCATGGCAGCAACCCGAAGGTCATGGCGATTTTTCAGAGCCCGATGGCAAATAAGGGTGATGCGCGCACGCAGTTCGCGATCGCAGGCTGCGAAGCCTGCCACGGGAACGCCGCCGATCATGTGGCGGGGAAGGCCCCATGGCCGGCCATCGTGTTCGCGGGGCCGCACGCCTCCCCGGTGCCGGTGCGCAATCAGGCGTGCTTGGCCTGCCACGAGTCCCACGACCGCCTAAACTGGGTGGGCAGCAAGCATGATCGCGAAGGCGTCGCCTGCACGGACTGCCATACCGCCCACGCGGCGAAGGATCCGGTGCTGGCGCGAGCCATCCAGCCCAATATCTGCTTCACCTGCCACGCCCGGATACGCTCCGAGACCTTCGAGTATTCGCACCACCCGATCCGCGAGGGCTTGGTGTCGTGCACCGACTGCCACAACCCGCATGGCAGTTTCGCGAGCGACACCAAGATGCTGAAGGAATTCACGATCAACCAGACTTGCTACAACTGTCACGCAGACAAGCGCGGGCCGTTGCTTTGGGAGCATCAGCCGGTACGCGAAAACTGCATGCTCTGCCACACGCCGCATGGGTCGAACCAACCACGCCTGCAGATCGAGCAGATCAATTTCCTCTGTTCCTCCTGCCATAGCGCGACCGGCGCCAACCACAGCGGCGGCGCCTTTGGCGGGCTCAGTGCGATCCCGTTCCGCGGCCCGGGCAGCACCTTCACCAACTCGGCCCTGGCGAACCAGCGAGCGTGTACGAACTGCCACTCGCAGGTGCACGGGTCGAACAGCCCCGCCGGCGCGTTCTTCTTCCGATAATGCAGGAGTAAGCGAGCGAGGAGGTCGACAATGATCACCCGCCATGCGCTCCGAGTGATCGCCGTGGCCGGCACCTGTTTCGGGTCGGTGGCCGCCTGTGCTCCGGCCGGGTCACACACCCCGGCGCCGACCGCGCCGGCTGCTATCAATCCGGGCTTACCCATAAGCTGCCTGCCGCTCACTGGCGAGGCCGGGATTGGCGCAGGCGAGGTGGCGGGTCACAATCCCTACCGGGGCGGTCGTTATACTGGTCTCAATACCGGCGGAGCCGATTTTATCGGCCGGTTCGACCTCGGCTGCCGCGACGCGTGGAATTCCGGCGGGACCGGGCATTTTCGAGCCTTCGGCGACAATCTGGTCTTCCAGACCAGCGACGGCTTCGCCAACGACATCACCTACAGCAACTCGCCGACGAACCCTGTCTCTAACAGCATTGCGAACGCCGGCTCGCTGGGGCTCAGTTTCGGCCAGCAGGGCACCTCGGAGAGCGGGATCGATTTCCATTCCATTCCCTACAAGGGAAGTCGACAATGATCACTTGGCATGCGCTCGGAGCGATCGCCGTGGCCGGCACGTGCATCTGCCCGGTGGCGGCCCTCGCCCAGACCACACCGCCTGACACAGCATCGGCCCCGCCGCTCGGCGCGACGCGGGCCGCATCAGCGGACGCGCCGCCCGCTGCGACACCGGTGCTGGTGCCCGGCGGGGCATCGTCTTGGGCGGACGCGATGGCTCTGGCCATACCGCCCGCCGAAGCGCCGGCCTGGGCGCCCACCTGGGCTCTGCCACCGCTGCCGCCGCCCGCCACGGCACCAGTCGCAGCGCCGGCTGCGGCACCGGCCGCGCCACCTGGCGAAGAACCGCTTGTCAGCTACCTGCCGCTGATCACCGGCGAGGTCGAGATTGGTGCGGGGAGTGTCTCGGGTCACAACGCTTATTGGGGCGGTCGCTACACCGGTCTCAACACCACGGGGTTCGACCTTCTCGGCCAGTTTAACCTCGGCTACCGCGACGCGTGGGATTCCGGCGGGACAAAGTATTTTCAGGCCTTTGGCAACAACCTGGTCTTCCAGACCGGCGACGGCTTTGCCAACAACGTCACCTACAGCAACTCGCCTACCAACCGGGTCACCAACAGCATCGCGAACGCCGGTTCGCTGGGGCTCAATTTTGGCGAGCAGGGCGCCTGGGAGAGCGCGCTCGGTTTTCGGTCGATTCCTTATACCGGTAACATTATCGACTCGCTTTACAACGTCAACGGTGGCCAGGCGGCATTAAATCCGAACCTGATCCCGTTTGGCGGTGCGACCCCCACGAAGGCGGGCCCGATCACCGGCTTCACCGTCCCGACGCTGAATTCGACCGGCGCCGAGCAGCCGTTCCTTGTCGGCACGCGCCGCGACATCCTCGACGGCAATTTCAAGAAGATTTGGGGTGATTGGACCTTCACCGGCGAAATCAACCACCAGAACAAGCGAGGTTCGCTGGAGGAGTCGTACGTCGGTACCTTCGCCGGGACCGCGTTTACCCTGCCGATCGACTACGATATGACACGCTACGATGCAACAGCCGCCTACGACACGACGGTCAATCAGGCACAGCTGCAGTATACTTTTTCGCAATTCACCGACAAAACTCTTTTTGTCGCCCTGCCCTATTTTGTCTCGAATACCGTGAAACCATTTCAGCTGCAAGCGGCCTACTCGCTACCGCCCAACAACTCTGCCCACTACGCCACGATCCTGTTGGCAAGCAATGCGGTGCCGGAGACGCGGCTCAATCTGAATGCCCGCGTCGGCGTCGAAAAGCAGAATGACGGCTTCCCGCCGAACACCGCGGACCCGGGCGGGGAAAATCTTGTCGGCGCCAACCTTACGGGTCTGAACAGCAATCTGCAGGGGACAACCGCCGGTTCCCCCGACATCACCGCCACGGTGTACCAAGTCAACGCCTCGGCGAATTCACATCCGCTCCCCGATTTCGACAGCCGCGTCTACTATGGTATCGACGGACGCAATGTCAGCCTGAACCAGTTTGCGGTCACGACCGGTGGTACGGGAGGCGAAGCGGCCGACAAAACACCGGGTGGCGCAACCAACGTCGCTTTTGTCGTGCCCCAGGACTGGACAAAGCAGCACGGCGGCTTCGAGCTGGGGTACAAAGCCATTCCCGAGGACAACACCAGGCTCACCCTTGGCTACAGGTTCGACAATACCAATCGCAGCAACGCGCAAGTCGGGCACAGCTGGGCGGATAACGCATCGGCCGGCGTGTCCTCCAACCTCGGGCCTCAGGTCCAAGGCAGACTTCGCTTCGATTATTCCACCCGCAACGGCACGCTCAACTATCTCACGCCCTGGCAAAACCTCACGGGGAGTCCCGACAGCGCGACCTTCTCGGGCGCCTATTACCAAGCCCCGATGCACGCGGAGAAGGTTAGGGCGGAGAGCAGCTACACGCCGATGAATAACCTCTCCGGCGATTTGTTCGTCGAGTTCAAGGACGAGACCTTCACCTTTCCGCCGGCGAATGCCACCAACGGCGTCACCCCTTCGAACCCCGCTCCGATCAGCGGCTCTGGCCAGGGCCTCAAGCAGTATTACTCCCTGACTCTGGGTCCGGATGTCAACTGGCGGGCCACCGATAAGGTAGACCTTCACTTTTTCTACACCTACGAGCGGCTCTACTTCGACAATACCGGTAACGGCAACTGCTCCACCCCAGCTCAAGCCGCGCTAGCCGCCGTTTGCGGCCCGATCACCGCAAACCCCGGGTTGTTTAGGAACCAGGAAACCACCGGCACCAACACGGTCGGTGTGAACGGCGAGTGGCAGGTCAACGACAGTCTGAAGCTGAAAGCCAATTATACCTTCCAGTATGGGACCATAACGTTCAACCAGTTCGACGGCGTCTTCGTGCCCAATCCGACGCAGTCGTTTCAGAACGTCGTCAATTATCCCGACATCAACACAAGGATGCACGACCTGAGGGTGACCGGGACCTACAAACTGACGGACGGTATCGACTTCGTGGCCCTGGTCGGGTGGAGCTATTTCCACAACAACGATTGGAACAATACCGCGAACGCGGTCCAAGGGGGTCCTTCCCCGACCATCGCATACCTGACCCCCGGCTACTACGCGCCAACCTGGAGCGTGGTGACGGCCTTCGGCGGGCTCAAATT
>JAFAHQ010000413.1 GCA_019237135.1 Alphaproteobacteria bacterium | reverse complement strand
TGGGCTACTCGAAAAACCAGAAGGCGGCTAAGGACTTCCTCCGCTGGTTCCACAGCGAGAAAATCTACGATCAGTGGTTCACCACGCAGCAGGGCTTTTCGGTCGGCCCGACGAAAATGTGGGAGAACCACAAGCTGTGGAAGGACGACCCGGTCATGGCGCCGTTCCGCACCGCGGCAGAAAGCGGGCGCTTTGCCGGCTATGCCGGCCCGGCCAACCGCAAGGCCGCCGAGGTCATTTCCAAATACATCCTGATCGACATGTATGCGAAGGCTGTCCAGGGCACGGCGCCGGAGGACGCCGTCAAATGGGCGCATGCGGAGCTGGTCAAGATCTACGCCTAAACCCCGCGTCGCTGCGTGAGATCGCTTCTCCAACAACCGCCCGCAAGGGCCGTTGTGGGAGTCGCAATGACATGATGGCGGCGCCCCGGCGTGACGACCAGATGGTCGCTGGCTGGCTTTGAACCAAAGGGCGCAGTATGAACCGATCGGCCTTGCTGCTGGGCGCTCTTGTCCTGATTGGTGCGCCGTCGCTCGCCGCGGCGCAGGCACTAAGCAAATGTACGCTCGGCCAAGCCGTGACCGATCAAGAGGGCAAAAACGGCGTGATCGTTTCGGCAGCAAGCAATCTGTGCCAAGTAAAATATCCTGACGGGCAGGTTTACGGATGGATTTACTGGAACCTGCGACCCGCCGCGGCGTCCGCGCAACCCGGATCGCCGGCGGACGACGCGAAATTGCCCGCGGCCGGCCCCGCACCGGCCACTGTCGTCCCGTTGCCGACGATCCTCAAGCCAGCGCCTTCGACGCGTACACCTGTATCGCACACACTTGTATATCGCGTGGATAAGCATGGCCAGATCAAGCTCACAGCCATGGTCAACGAAGTGCCGGTTCGATTTATCGTCGATACCGGGGCGAACGTGGTCGCGCTGACCCTTGAGGATGCTCGCGCCGTTGGCTTCGATCCCGACGCGCTAATATTCAATGTCCCCACACGCACTGCCAACGGCGTGGCCCTTTCGGCGAGGGTGATGCTGCGCGAGATCCGCATCGAGCAGCTGTCAATCAACAACATTCCCGCCTCAGTGGTGACAAATCTCAGCGCCGGATCGGTCCTGGGGATGAGCTTTTTGACGCGGGTGAGATTCGAGATGCGGGAGGGTGCGCTGACCATCAGCTGGTGAGAACCGGCTGCGCGGGAGACAGCGTCTCCGGCAGCGGCTTGCCGTTGGTTTCGGGTAGGAACGGCGCTACCACGATGCCGAGGATAAAGAAAAGGCCGACGATCGTCGCCGCCGGGCCGTAGCCGCCGAGGCCGACGATCAAGGTGCCGGCGATCAGCGGACCAATGCAAGAGATCCAGCGTGGCGCGTTGAAGCAGAAGGCGACCGCAGTGCCGCGCATCCGCGTCGGGAATAGCTCGGGCAGCCAGATCGGCGCCCATGCCCAGATCCCGCCCGTGAAAAAGCCGAAGACCGTGACCGCGGCGAGCAACGCGCCCATCGACCGAGCCCACATATAGACGGCCGGTGTCAGGACCAGGCACGCCGCGTACCAAATCATCGCCGTCGGCCTGCGACCGATCCAATCGGCGCAGAAGCCGAGGCCGACAAAACCGAATATCGCGACCCCAGTGCCAAGCAGCCCGGCTACGGCAGAATAATAAGGCGCCGACAAGCCCGCCTTCTCGGCGACCGTGCCGACATAAGTCGGTACAAAGGTCGCGACGCCCCAGAACCCCAGCGTCACCGACAGCATCATCAGAAACGCCGGGACGAGACGCCTGCGGACGCTGCGGTCGAGAAACATGTCGGTGACCGTGAAACGCGTCAACGCGGCGCCTTCACCATCGAGCACCGCACCGCTGCGCCGTTGCGCGTGCGCGGCACGGCGACGCTCGATGGCCGCTTCCCAGCGTGCCGATTCCGGCATGCCGCGCCAAATCCACAACACGAGCAGCGCCGGTAGGACGCCAACCAGATACATCCAGCGCCAGGCATTGGGTCCCAACCCGCCAAGCAACAGCCAGACGCCGGAGGCGAGAAAGCTGCCGATCCCCGCGCCGCTCTGCAACAGACCGCCGCCTTTGCCGCGCGCATGGTCGGGCCACAATTCGGAGACGATCGACGCTCCGGTCGCCCATTCCGAACCGATCCCAACGCCGACCAGGAAACGCAAGATTGCGAAAGATTGCCAATTCCAGGCAATCGCACTCAATCCGGTGGTCAGCGAATAGGCTAGGATCGCCAACATCATCGTGCGTTTGCGGCCGATATAGTCCGCAATGATGCCGCCGATGACTCCGCCAGTCGCCCAGCCGAAAACCGTCGTTGCCAGGACATAGCCGGCGTAACGCGGTATCTGTGCATATTGTGCCGCATCGAGCAGCTGGTGCAGCGCGAAACCAACGGTCAGGAAGAGCGCGTAGATTTCGAACCCGTCGAACAGCCAGGCGAGGTTCGAGGCGATCAGTACCCGCCACTGCTCCCGGTTGAGCGACCGATACCAGGGTGACGAGCCGATGGCGGCGCTGGTGTCCATGCCGGAGCCTTTCCTGTTCTGCGTCCCGCCCCGTCCGTTTGCGCGGCAGGCTGTGTCCGCTACCGCTGGAGAGTATACGCTCGCGTCAAAGCGCGGCAATATTCGTGTAGACAGCCGTCGGTAGTCAGGGTTCGAGAATGATATCGACGCGGCGTTCGGTCACCGTCGGATCGTTCGAGCCCGTCTGACCAATCGGCTCTTGCTGGATCATCGCGCGGGCGATCCCATCAGCCTCCAGCTGATCGGTGACGATCGAGCTGCGCGTCTGGGCGAGGTACTTGTTCGTTTCAGCCGTCCCAGTGGCACTCGCCCGAGCCTGGACGACAATCCGGCGTGCGCCTGTTTCGCGGGCGCGCTTTGCCGCATCGGCGATGATGGTCTTTGCTTCGTCGGAAAGAAAAGCACTGAATTCGTCGAAATAGACAAGAAAGCGACCGACACCCTGATTGGTGGAGCCTGGTGCCGTTTGAGCATTTGCAGCGGCGGAGACGACGAGCGCCATCAAGATCGTCACTAGGCGCCAATACCTCCAAAATGCACCAGTCATTGCGTAGCTCCGTTGTGATTGCACCATAGCCGCCGAAAGCCGATGGGCCTCAAGCGGATACGAAATCATCTTTCGCTGTAATACTGGTTCTGCAGCTCAGTGACGTCGCGTTGCTACTTCGTCGTGCGCAATTATTTCCTCGGCCATCCACGATTGCAGCAACGTGTATCCTACCGCGAGCACCACCGGACCGAGGAAAATGCCGACCAGTCCAAAGGCGATAAGACCGCCGATGACCCCGGCCAAGAGCAGTACCAACGGCAGGTGAGCCCCTTTACTGATCAGGAACGGCCGCAATATGCTGTCCAGACTGCCGACTATGATGGTCCACACCAGAACAAACGTCCCCCACCCTGACGCACCGCTCCAGAACAACCAGATCACTACCGGCACGAGCACCGGCAAGGGGCCGAGCTGGGCGATGCACAGCATGAACATAATTGCTGTCAGCACTGCGGCGAACGGCACACCGGCGAACGCGAGCCCGATGCCGCCGAGTACCGACTGGGCGACCGCCGTCACCACCACGCCGAGAGCTACGCTGCGGATCGCCTGGCCGGCCAACCGGACCGATTGCTCGCCGCGGTCGCCCGCCAGGCGGTATCCAAAACGCTGAGCGGCGCTGGCGGCGCGTTCACCGCCAAGATACATGATGGCGGCGATGACAACCGTCAGCAGAAACTGCACGAATACGATTCCCAACCCACCGAGCGCGGCGACGAACCAGCTTGCCGCGTCGCCGGCATAAGGCGCCGCCTTCGCGACCAGCGGCTCGACGCCGCTGGCGGCCACGCTTTCCCAAAACTGTGCGGCCCGATCGCCAAACAGCGGAACCCCGGCCAGCCATTCCGGAGGCGGCGGCAGCTTGAATGACTTGAGTGACGTCCCCCACTCGACGATGCGTTCGAAGTTGTCGATGATCGTCGTGATAGCAAGCCAAAAGGGCACGACGAAGACGAGCAACAGCGCGAGGGTCATAATTGCAACGGCAAGCCCGCGCCGGTTCCAGAATCGCTGCTGAACCCGCAGCATCACGGGCCAAGTGGCCACGACGAGCGTCGTGGCCCAGATAATCGCCGGCAGAAAAGGCCGCAATATCCAGAAGCAAGCGGCGATCAATCCTGCGACGAATAAAACCGCAAGAGTCGTACGGGTAAGATCGGACCGTCCTTCCATTCCACGCCAGCGCCCGGGCGCAATCTCTGCCCCGCTATCTCACTTGTGCACCACCAGCTGCAGGCGATGTCCATCAGGGTCGCGAAAATAAATACAGCGGTCTTCCCCTGGGCGACCGGTGACCGCGACCCCCCGCCCCTCCAGTTCCGCTTTGAGGGTTTCGTAAGTGCCTGCAGCAACATTGAGGGCCAGATGGTTGAGATCGTTACCGGCCGTCACCGGGGCATCACTGGCCTGCTTGAAGAGGGCAAGCCCCTGTTGGCCGGCGTGCAGAAACACCTGTCCGTCGTCCTCTCTGTACGCGGTCATACCAAGGATTTCGGTGTAAAACTTCTTAGAGCGCTGCACGTCATTGACATGCAGGACGACATGGTCGACCCCGGTTGCCTGGATCATCGCTTCCTCCTCTTGTTGGCGCGCTCTGGTAAAGGGCTGGTGCCCCGAGTCGGATTCGAACCAACGGCCTACCGCTTACGAAGCGGTTGCTCTACCGCTGAGCTACCGGGGCGAGGCGAGCGGATGCTTTTAGCCGGTTCGAGCTCAGGCGCCAAGCCTGTTTGAGGTGACGCTCGGCTGCTCCATGAGAGGCGAAGCGAGCTGAGGCGCCGCTCGGGTTTCGCTAGCAACCGGGAGATCGCCTCCTGCAGCCGTCAAGGCCGGCGTGTGCCAGAAAAGCGCATCGAAAGCGCCGCAATGGGGACACAGCGAACGCCAATCGAGACTCTCTCTGCCGCAGCTTGTGCAGACATAGCGCGGATCGGGCATTGCACCGACGGCGCGGTCGAGCCACTCCCGCACAGGTCCGAGCTCGCCATGCTCAACTTCTTCAAGCCGCGCCATCAGCTGGCACACGCGTCGGGTGCCTCCGGTGGCCAATGCGTCGGTCAGATGGCGACGCGCTTCGCCCCAGAGCCGGGCATCGAGCGCGGCCTCAGCAAGCAACAGGTGGCTTTCGGGCGCCGCCGGGTTTTGCGCCGCAAGCCGCTCGAAGGACTTGACCCGGGCAAGCGGCGCTTCGCCCTCGTGGATTTCGCCATAGACTTCCGCAAGGTCGGGATGAGGGGCGGTGCGCCAAGCGCTTTCGACGGCTTTCGCTGTGCGACCGATCCGTCGCTCCCGGAGCAACAACCGGGCATAGTGGACGGCCGGCATGGCGAGGTCTTCGGTCAGCGCCCGGGCCTCGGCCGCTAAGGCTGTTGCCCTACGCTGGTCGCCGCCGGCGAGGGCAGCGCAGCTCAGCTCGTACAGGATAACGCCGCGATGGTGACGTGCCTGCGGGGGCTGGATGAGCCGCCGTTTTGCTGCCTGCGCAAGGGTTTTTCGCGCCGCCTCCCAGCGACCGTCACGGGTTTCTAGATCGAAGCGACTTTGTACGGCCCAGTGCGCTCCCGGGCGCAACACCGTGGCGCGCGTGGCGAAGCGCAGGGCGCTGCTGCGATCACCCGCTCGCAGCGCCTGGTTCAACAGTCCGCGCAGCCCGAGAAACTCGGTTTCCGGCCGCCCGAGCATCGCCGTGAAGAATTTCTTTGCCGCTCCCTCGTCGCCGTCGAGCTGCGCCGCCTGGGCGGAAAGAAGCAAAGTCAGGGGCGGGTCGGCGAGCAGCAGATCCGCCCTCTTGGCGTAGCGCCGCGCCTCTTGCGCATCGCCGGCGGCGACCGCGACCATACCTTGAGCGAGCGCCCGGTAGCCGGTACGGCGACGCCGTTCGCGTCGAGCGCGCAACAATCTGCGCGGGACGCCGACGATCAGCGACAGAAGCGAGAACAGCAGCCCTGCCACCAGGGCCGCGAGGATCGCGGCGGCGGCGAGTACGGCGACCGAGGTTTCGACCTGCCAACCTTGCCAGAGGATCTCGACCCGACCGGGATGATCGGCAAAGAAAACCGCAGCCGCGACCAAGCCCGCGACGATTACCACGCCGATAATAGCGCGGATCACGACGGCTGAGCCGATTTGGCCGGCGCCTCAGTCGGCGCATCTCGCGGCACCTCTGCGGGAGCGCCGAGGTGGGCCACCAGAAGCCTCTGCAAATGCGCTAATGCCGCCTCGGCCGCGAGGCGTTGACGGGCCATCTCCAACCACGATTGGATCGCGCTGGAGTTCGATCCGGAGAGCGTTTGGAGCGCCGAGACGGCGCCCGACAGATCGCCGCGAGCGAGCGCAGCTTCGGCGACGCTCATCGCCGGTTCCTGTCCGGTTTGCGCGGCGGCATCAATGCGGCGGATGGTCACCAAAGAGTGCAGCCACGCCCACGCCTGTTCTCCCAAGCCCGAGCTGACAGGGGATTCCACCGCAGGAAGGGTTCGGCCGGAAAGATTCCCTAGCCGTTCGCTCAGGACGGCGTAGCTGGCCACCCCCGCTCCGGCAACCCCGGCGAGCGGGTGGGCTGCCGCTATCAGGTCGGGTTGATCGTGGCTGAGCGCGATGAAAGCGTTGTACTCGGCCGCAAAAGGCCGCGCCGCCTCGACCACTTCACGCATCTGCAACAGCGCCGCGAAAAGCGCGCCGTTGGTCCGTGCCGTGCCAGCGGCCCCGACTCGGCGCTCGATGCCCGAAACTCGGTCCGCGAGATCAGTAGAGATGCTGCCGATTTTTGCGAGCTCCTGGCGCGATTTCTCGAATTCGGCAGTCTCGCTGCTGGCGCGCGACGCCGATCGCGCCTCGAGTGCGCTCAGCCGCTCTTCGAGCTGTTGCAGCTCCGCCTTCATCGCCCCGACCGCGGCGTCGGTTTGCCGATCCGTGTTGCGGGCAGTCTCCAACTGATCGACCCGGCGCGTCAGCGCGTCAACCGCCGAATTGATTGCGCCAAGATCGGGGGATGGTAGGGCGGCGCGCTTCTCGATGGCGTCAAGCCGCGCAGCGAGGGCCTCTATAGGCGCTGCAGTCTGAGTAGTCCACGGTAGAAGCGGCGCAACGTTGGGCGCCCAGAATGGCGACAAGCCGATCCCGGCGATCATCAGCAGTAGTAGAGCGGCCAGCCACCACACCGTTCGCCGAGAACCGCCGCCCGGCTGCGCGGATTTTGCGCCTTCGCCGAGTACCGCGCCGGTCTTCGGCGGGAGTGCGCTGACTTCAGCCGGTGGTTCTTGGTCTTGCCCTTCCGTCATGGTCAGCCCTGCCGCTGCTCGGCGAGAACAGCATCGAGGGTATCCAGTAATGCCGCCTGATTTGGCCTCTCGGCAACTCGCCGATCATGCCACGGCAGGCTAGCGAGGATCTCGTCGGCAGCCTTGCTGATTGCCAGGGCGGTAATCGTCCGGAAGCATTGCGCAACACCGGCAATGCCGGCGAGCCTGACAAAAATCGCCGCCGTGCGGGGCGAGAAGAACAAGGCGAAGTCGATCATTCCGCAGCGCAAAGCGCAGACCCCAGGCCGGCTCAGCGCTCCGACTGGCCGGGCCTCGTAAAGGACGCTGCGCTCGATCTCAAAGCCGTGCGTCCGCAATGCCCCGACGAGGTCGCCGGCGACAACATTGCCGGAGACATGCAGCAGCCGCCCGTCCTGCGGGCGCAGCCGTGCCACCGCGAGACGAACCAGGTCGGTGACGGCGCCGTGGGCGCTCGCGACTGCGGTGAAGCCCTCGGCGCGGGCCCGCGATGCGGTAGTCTCACCGACCGCGAGGAGAGGCAGCCCACGCTGGCTGGTGACCCGAGCCAACGCCCGCACGCCATTGGCGCTAGTGCACAGGATCGCCTGCACCGCAGCGAGGTCGGGCGCTGCCGCGAGACAATAATGCACCTCCATCATCGGCTCTATGACCGCGCCGACGTTGCGTACCGCCAGCGCCCTCGCCAGACTTCGCGCTTCTTCGTGGGGCCGCGTGACGAGCGCTTGCATGACTGGGCGTGATTTTATCTCGCTGCGGTCCCGCGTCTTGCCGCTCTCTACTCACGTTCTGACTCGCCCGGAGCGGGCAGTGGCGGTCCCTCGCTCGTGCCAAAAGGGTGCAGCGCGGTTCAGTTGATTGAGGCGCTTGCTGAGCTTTCGCTCGGCCCTCGCGAGTGCCTGCTCATGCCACTCGAGCAGCCGGGCGCCAGCGCGGGCGACGGCACCGCGTCGGGCTCCCGCGCAAAGCTCGGGCAGAATGTCATGTGCAACGCGGACGTCGTTGGCGTAGCCGAGATCGTCCTGCAAGCGCTTCAATCGCGTCATAAACTCCTGCAAGTCATCTTGGTCGAACAGGCTCCCGAGGAGCTCCATCGTATAGCGGAGTTTCTTGGCGGCGATGCGCAATTTGTGGCGTTGCGGCGCCGTCAATCGGCGAAACCGTTTGCTCCGTTTGCGCACATCGCGCCAGCGTCGATCGAGTAGGCGCGGGGCCAGTTCACGGATTGGCGAGGTCAGCAGGGCGGACCGCTTGGCCGGTCCATCGCGCCACCCGCGCGCCTCGAACCAGCGCGAGAGGCGCAGCATTCCGGCGGCATACCGCTCCGAAGATATGGCCCTCTCGACCTGCTCATAGGCGGCGTCGCGCTCTTTGTCGAGCGCGGCTGCCAGATCGTCGATGGCGGCCTCATGCGACAGCGCCGCTCGGGCAGGCAGCAGCAACTCGGTCGCAAAGACGTCGAGGTTGCGTGCCCTTCCAAGAATATCGACGAGCCACTCAAGTTCGCCCGAGACCCGGCGGCGATCCTCGGCCGGAAGCAGTTTTTTGAAGGCAGAGATCGCCGACCGGATCCGGCGAACCGCCACGCGCATCTGATGAACGCCCTCCGGGTCCTTAGCGAGCGCCGCGGCCTCGTTGTGCAGCAGGTGCGCAAGGCAGGCTCGGCCAATTTCTTGCAGGGCAGCCTCGACGGTCATCGTCGGCTCGAGACCAACCGGCGCCGCGTGGACAGACACCGGCCCGGCCTCCCCCTCATCGCCGAGGCGGTAGCCCCGCTCCGCCTTGCTGCGCGGCTCGATGCGGAGTGATGCCACATCGAGGAGTTGCAAGGCCACATCATAGAGAGCGGCAGAGTCGCCGCTCTTGAGTTCCAGCTCGATCTCGCTGATTGGCTCGGTCCCGCCGCTGCCGGCGGCGCGGATTTCGCCCTGGTCGATCGCAGCCTCGATTCGGGTTGTCGGGGCAGGCTCGATCGCAAACCTCGTGCGCGTGACGTCGGTGGCGAAAAGCGGCTGCAGATCGGCGGCAATCCCGTCCGGCAGATGCTCGCCACTCTGCATCGCGTGAGGGTCGGGACAGCTCTCGGCAAGCTCGTCCTCCCATTCGCCGCGCGTCAGGATGTCGGTGCCACTGGGCTCCCCGGTCTTGACGGTTTGAATGAACCGGCCTTCCTGTTCCCGGACGCGAAGGGTCAGGCCTTGGCGCTTCAGCGCCAGGTCGGGCGTGTCGTAATAGGTGCTGATCAGCCGAGAATGCGAGCTGGCGGAGGCTGGGGCCATTTCGACGAGCGCTCGCGTCAGCTCGGGCAGGTCAGCTGCGGAAGCTGCAAGCTTGAGTTCAACTTCTGTTGAGATGCAGGCCTCCGTCGTTCCAATCGATCGGGTCGCTTGCGGCGAACGTTGCCGGTGCCGGTCTTGCAACGGCTGATCTTGCCGCAAGTTCCGCGTACTCGCGATGCTTCAATTTCGCACAGCGGCTGCCGGCTTTCCAGGCGGCATGCGATGGCCTGTCGGGAGGTGCGCATGGCAGGGTTGCGATCGAGACCCCGCGTCTGGTGCGCAGCGGCAGGGCTAGATTTCAAGGTTTCCTTTTCCGAGATCGCGAGAAATTCACCGTGACGTTGACGGTCTCCGCGGCCGCATCCCGAGGATGGCTCTTCGGCGAACCCGATTTTCGCCGACTCTGGCTCGTCGGGCTGCTGGTCTTCTCGGTGCGCTGGCTCGAAATGCTGGCGGTGGCGGTTTTTGCCTATCAGCGTACCGGCTCGCCGCTCGTCGTCGCACTTTTGACGATGCTGCGGATGCTGCTCATGGCGCTGTTCGGCGCATTGATCGGCGCCGCTGCGGAGCGCGTGGAACGGCGCAGCGCGCTCGTGCTCGTGGTGGCCTCGATGCTGCTGTGCTCGATCGCCCTGGCGGTCCTCGCCTGGTCCGATGCCCTCGAAGTCTGGCATCTCGCGCTTGCCAGTTTCATCAACGGCGTTACCTGGACCACCGACAACCCGGTGCGCCGCACGATGATCGGCGAGGTCGTCGGGCCCGACCGGATGAGCGCCGCGATGTCGATCGATGTCGGCGCCAACAATGCCAGCCGCATGCTCGGTCCGACGATCGGCGGCATCCTGTTCGCGACCCTCGGCATCGGCGGCGCATTCTCGGTCAGCGTCGTCGGCTACCTCATCGCGGTGATAGTTGCGCTGCACGTGAGCTATCGCAGCGCGGCTGCGCCGTCGACCGGTTTAGGTGTGCTTGGACGGATGATCGAGGGGCTCGTCCTCATCAGGCGCGACCCGCGACTGAGCGGAACCATGGTCATCACCATGATCTACAATACGTTCGGGTGGCCGTTCACCAGCATGATCCCGGTGATCGGGCAGGATAATCTGGGTCTTGGCGCCGCCGGCATTGGGCTGCTCGCCAGCTTGGACGGGGTCGGCGCTTTCTGCGGCGCGATCGTGATCGCGCTCTGTGCGAGGCCGCCCCATTTCGCGCGACTCTATATCGGCGGGGTCGCAGTATATCTCTTGATGCTCCCGGTTTTTGCGCTGGCGCCCGATCCGCTGCTCGCCGGCTCCGTGCTGCTGCTGACGGGCCTCGCCAATTCAGGCTTCAGCATCATGCAAGCAACGCTCGTCTATCTTGCGGCGCCGCCAGAGATGCGCAGCCGCGTCTTTGGCGTGCTCTGCGTCTGTATCGGGGTTGGCATGATCGGCTTCCTCCATCTTGGTTGGCTCGCGGGAATGATCGGCGCCACCTGGGCGATCGTGACGATGGGCGGCGAGGGTCTTGTGGCGATGCTGCTGACCCGCCGTTTGTGGCGTGCGGTCGGACCGTGATCGCGGAAATCGTCGCCGCGACCGGCGCGCTCGATGTATCTTGAGCCCGTATTGCGGGAGAAGAGAATGCCGTCGACCTCACTCGATGTACGCCGCGCGGACGTATCCCTCGATTATGTTGAGAGGGCGCGAGAGATCGCGCCGATGTTGGCGGCCGCATCGGACGAGGCCGAGGAACGCCGCGAACTCCCGCAGCGGGTGGTCGAGGCGCTGATCGAGGGCGGCTTCTTCCGCATGCTACTGCCGCGCTCGCTCGGTGGCGCCGAGCTTCATCCCCTGACCTATGTCCAGGTGCTGGAGGAGATTGCCAAGGCCGATCCCTCGACTGCCTGGTGCCTTGGGCAGAACTCGGGCTGCTCGATGACTGCCCCCTATCTCGACCCGGCGGTGGCGCGCGAGATTTTCGGGCCGCCACGCGGCATCCTCGCTTGGGGCCCAGAGCTGCCGGGTGCCGGGCGCGGTGTGGCTGTCGAAGGCGGCATCCGCGTCACCGGGCGCTGGGGCTTTGCCACCGGCAGCCGCCACGCCACTTGGCTCGGCGCTCACGTCCCGATCTTCGAACCGGACGGCACGCCGCGCCTCAATCCGAACGGCCGCCCGTTCGTTCGTACCGTGCTTTTCCCCAAGTCGAGCGCCGAGATCATCGACAACTGGCAGGTCATCGGACTGCGCGGCACCGGGAGCGATAGCTACCGGGTCGACGATCTCTTCGTACCGCAGAAATACACCGCTTCGCGCGACAACGAGGCCGAGCGGCGCGAGCCCGGCCCACTCTATCGTTTTACCAGCGGCATGATATACGCCGCGAGCTTCTCGAACGTGTCTCTGGGGATCGCTCGCGGTGCGCTCGACGCCTTTGTCGTATTGGCACGCGACAAGATTCCCCGCGGCGCCCGCGGCACCCTGCGCGAGAACAACGTGGTACAGTCGCAAGTCGCGCAATGCGAAGCGCGCCTGCGCTCGTCGCGCGCCTTCATCCACGAGATCCTCGCCGAGATGTGGGAAGAGGCCGAGCGCACCGGCGAGTTCCGTTACGAGCAGCACGTCCGGCTGCGCCTGTCCACGACCTGGGCGATCCACCAGGCGCGCGATGCTGTCGCCACGGTGTATGGCGCGGCCGGCTCGACCGCGGTCTTCAACGAGAACCCGTTCGAGCGTCGCCTGCGCGATATACACGCCGGCACCCAGCAAGGCCAAGGCCGGCCGATCCATTTCGAGACGGTCGGCCAGGTCCTACTCGGCCTGCCGCCTCAGGGCCGGATGTTCCGCTGACCCGTCGCCCCCAGTCGGTGGCAAAAAACAACGAAAATCGGAGGTATACACCCGAAACACCCGGCCGTGTCGCACAGGATTATCCATCAGGTCAATCAGTTAGGTCTGAATTTGGGATGCCGAGGAACAACGAAATCGGCGTCGACTATCAGCGAATTCCGCACGGTCCTGAGGGAGCCGAAACAACCGAATTAAGAGTTTGCGGGTCGTTTGTTTCCTTCCGATGCGGCGAGCCGCGATGCGCACGCAGTCGACCCTCGCGCTACGGCATTCCGATGACCTACGGCTGACGTATCATTCGCACCATGAACGCACTCATCGGACGCCTCACCCTCGGCATCCAGGCGCGGCTCGTGATCCTGGTTCTCGTGACCGTGCTGCCTTTGGTCGGATTGGTCAGTGTCGCGATGATCCGCGCCGTCGATAGCGAGCGCGCGCGCATCGAGCGTGACGTTCGGGATAGGGTCGAAAATCTGCTCGCCGACGTCGACCGCCAGATCACCGGCGTACAGGGCGAGCTACAGGTTCTCGCAGTGTCACCGAGCTTGCAAACCGACGATTTCGCCGCCTTCGATCGCCACATGCGCGAGGCGCTTAAAATCCAGGGGACATCCATCGCCTTGCACGACACCAGGGCGCACCAGCTATTAAGCACCACCCGGCCGTTCGGCGAACCCCTCCCCTACGAGACGAACAGCGAGATGCTTGATCGCGTCGTCGAAACCGGCAAGGCGCAGATCTCTGACCTGATCATCGGCGCTGTGTTGCGACGGCCGATCCTGACGGTGGGCGTTCCGGTCTTCCGAGACGGGAAAGTTGCCTATGTCCTAGCGATGGGGCTCGGACCCGAAATACTATCGGCTTTGTTGAATGAGCAAAATCTAGCCTCCGGCTGGAACGCCGGAATCTTCGATCGCAACGGCTTGATCGTCGCACACAACCATGATCTCGGCCGCTTTATTGGCCAACCGGCAATGCCGCCACTGCGCACGCAGATTTTGAAAAGCGGCGAAGGTTGGTTTCCGAGCATCACGAAGGGAGGACTTCCGGTATATTCGGCATTCCGGCGGTCGCCGATTAGCGGCTGGACCGTCGTGATCGGCGTGCCGAGGGAGTACGTCGACGCACCTCTCCGGCGGGCGCAGTGGCTCGCCTTTGGCGGCGGCGGAATGGCCGTGGCCCTCAGCCTTGCTCTCGCCTGGTGGATGGCCCGAGCGATCCGACGGCCGGTCGAATCATTGACGATCAGCGCTCGGGCGTTGGGCAGCGGTGCGTCCGCCGGCCCGCCGGTCGGTGGCGTCCGAGAACTCGATCAGATCGGCGAAGCATTGTGCGCCACCGCTGCCGCGCTCGAACAACGCGCTCGCGCCCGAGAGCAGGCTGAGGCGGCGTTGCGGGCGAGTGAGGAGCGGTTCCGCATGCTGGCCGAGTCGTTGCCGCAGCTGGTGTGGACCTGCCTGCCGGACGGGCGCGTCGACTATTTGAGCCGGCAGTGGCTCGACTACACCGGCATGTCAGAGGCTGAGCCGTTGGATTCGCAGCGGCTGAAACAGGTGATTCACCCTGATGATCTTCCGGCCACAACGGCAAGCTGGGCCGCGGCGGCGGAAGGGCGGGCGCCCTACGATCTGGAGCATCGCATCCGTGCCGCTGACGGGACCTACCGATGGTTCAAGACACGCGGTACGCCGGTGACGGACGCAACGGGGCAGACGATCAAGTGGTTCGGTACTTGCACAGACATCCAAGACATCGTCGAAGCTCGCGACACGCTGGCGCACAGCCGCGAACAGCTGGAAGTCATGGTGGAGGAACGTACGCGCGAATTGGCGGCCGCCAACGCTCGGCTCCGTACCGAGATAGGCGCGCGTGAACTGGCGCAAGCGGCGCTTATGCAGGCGCAGAAGATGGAGGCGGTAGGGCAGCTCACGGGCGGCATCGCCCACGATTTCAATAATCTTCTGACTGCCGTATCCGGCTCCTTGGAGTTGCTCGAAGCCCGGACCTCGGACGAGAAGAGCTTGCGTCTGCTGCATACAGCGCAGCGTGGTGCATCGCGTGGAGCCAAACTCACCCAATCGCTACTCGCGTTCGCGCGCAAGCAGCATCTCGAGCCGGTGCCGGCGGATTTGAACTCGGTCATCGCCGAGATGAGCGAAATGTTGCGGAGCTCCGTCGGCCCCCCGGTCGACACTCGGCAGTCCCTCGCGAGCGAACTCTGGCCGGTTATGATCGATGTGAATCAGATCGAGTCGGCGCTGTTGAACATTGCGATCAACGCACGTGATGCGATGCCGCAAGGCGGCACCCTGCTTATCGAAACGGCTAATGTCCTCGCCGGTAATGCCGAATTGCCGGACGAGATGGCCGGCCGCGACTGCGTTCTCGTCTCGATGCGCGACACCGGAACGGGGATGAGCCCCGAAGTTATCGAACATGCGTTCGAGCCCTTTTTCACGACAAAGGAGATCGGCAGGGGAACGGGGTTGGGACTGTCCATGGTATTCGGCGTTGTGCGTCAATCCGGCGGGGCCGTTCGCATCCAC
This sequence comes from Alphaproteobacteria bacterium, assembly GCA_019237135.1. Lineage (GTDB taxonomy): Bacteria > Pseudomonadota > Alphaproteobacteria > ATCC43930 > CGMCC-115725 > AP-15. The sequence continues at coordinate 8,895 of JAFAHQ010000413.1, read as the reverse complement.
AGCCGCATCCGCGAAGGGACGACCGTGCAAATTTATCTGCCGCGGGCGATTGAGACAGCGGCATTCCGATTGGGACGGGCGACGCAGGCCCAACTAGCCGGGGGAGCCCACATTCTCGTGGTTGATGACGACCCCGACGTCGGCTGGGTCACCGCCGAATGTCTGCGCGAGATCGGTCATCAGGTGACGGAGGCCCGTAGCGGCGGTGCTGCGTTGACGATCCTCGAACAAGGCGGTCCCTGTGACCTGCTGGTGATGGATCTGGCGATGCCGGGGTTGTCGGGAGTGGAGACAGTGCGTCTGGCGCGGCGCGCACGTCCCGAACTCAGAGCGTTATTTTGCACCGGCTATGCAGACGACTCCACGTTCGAAGACGAGACCGGCGGCGACGTGCTGCTCAAAAAGCCGTTCGGGTCGGACGCCCTGATCGGGGCAGTCCAGCGGGCTTTGCGGCGGAAAGCCGACCGCGGCTCGGGAAATGTCGTGCCATTGCGACGAGGTGAGCAGCCCCAATCCCGTCGATAAAGACATACCGTCGCCTCTTAGTCACTGTTGCAGTCGCTCGAATAGACCGACCACCGCGAACAGTGCAACAAACCACAAGACCCCCAAAGCCACCCACACGACAATCTTCCACGGTCCGTCTTGGTGCGTATCGCGACGGCGTATCTCCGCCTCGATTTCGCGGTTCCATTCCCGGACGATGCGTTTTGGGTCGGACTCCATCCATAGTTCCCGGTCGTGATCGGCGGACATCACATTCGGTTTGACCGAGCCTACGACAACGACAAGTCGCGCCGGAGTATATCACGACTAATGAACCCCGACCGGGTCATTCATGGCGCAGCCCGGGCCGGTAGAATATTGTTAGGCATTTTCAACTCGAGACTGGGCAATTTTTGGTTTTCTTTTGAACCAACGTCAGGTTTCATGAAAATCGCCAATGAACCTTAACCGGCGTGGGGGCCGGTGCGGCAACGAGCGACGGCTCTTGAGCTGTCGCCAATCGGGGGACACCGCATGCGATCGATGGTGGCGCAGAGCCTCGTTTGGGGCGCTTGTTTCGTCGCGGGCCTGATGGCGCCCATAAAGCCTTCGCGTGCAGCCAATTGCGCGCTCTATGCTCGCGCCGAGACCGGCGTGGCGCTCTACGGCTCGGCCGGCGGATGGTGGGACGAGGCCGATGGACGCTATGAGCGCGGGCATGTGCCTGCTGTGGGCGCGATCCTCGTCTTTAAGCGGACGCAACGAATACCCTCGGGCCACGTCGCCGTGGTGTCCAAAATTATCTCACCGCATGAGATCCTCGTCGACCACGCAAACTGGTACCACGGAACGGTCAGTCGCGGCATGTCGGTAATCGATACCTCGTCAGGCCATGACTGGAGCAGCGTCGCAGTCATGGATTTGCCATCCGGAACGCACGGAAGCGATTACCCGACCTACGGCTTCGTCTACCCGGGAGCGACCTCGCGGGAGGTCGTCGAAACAAGCGGCGGGGACGGGCTCGATCCTTACGTTACAGGAAGAAGCTCGCGCTCTACGCTATTCCATTTCGCCGTAGCTACCGAGGATTGGCAGATAGCGACCACGACACGTCGAGATCATCGACCCCGAGAAGTGGCGCCGCACCAGGGCCACCAGGTGTCGAGGGTTCACGCGCAAAATCACCCGGCAGCGCGAGCCAAGCCCGTATCACCCGTGCGTGCATCCCATGTCGGCTTCACCGGCTCGCGGACCCACCCCATAAAAATGACCCAAGCCAAAGACCATCGGGTTTAGCCGAGAACCGGGTACAGCCTGCCGGTTGACAGCGCGGAGCTGAGCGGGCGTATGGTCGCGCGACAGCTGCCTCGAGAGGAACTATGCGCCCACTCGCCGGCGATCCGGCCTTCCTGCCGGCACATGTTTTGTCGATGGAGATCGGCGCTCGCCGCCTATCGCCGGTCGATCTAGTCGATGCGTTGCTCGAGCGGATCCGCGCGGGGGACCCCAAGCTGCACGCCTTCGTCGAGGTTTATGCCGAGGACGCACGGCTTGCCGCAGAGGCGGCCGACAAGGCGATCCGCTCGGGGCATGCGATCGGACCGCTTCACGGGATTCCGATTGCGCTCAAGGATCTGATCCAGATCGAAGGAAAAGTGACGACAGGCGGCTCGGAAGTGTGGCGGGACCGGCAGTCGCGCTGCACCGCGACGCTGGCACGGCGCCTGATCGCCACCGGGCTGATCGTGATCGGCAAGACGCATACGGTCGAATTCGCGATGGGCGGCTGGGGCACCAACCAGCACCGCGGCACACCGTGGAACCCCTGGGACCCGACAGCCGCGCGCACACCCGGCGGGTCAAGCAGCGGGTCGGGGGTTGCCGTTGCCGCTGGTTTCGCGCCGTGGGCGATCGGCACGGATACCGGCGGCTCGGTCCGGTTGCCGGCGTCCTGGTGCGGGCTCACCGGCCTCAAGACGACGATCGGGCGGATCAGCACTTATGGGATTTTGCCGCTCAGCCCGACCCTCGATACGCCCGGACCGATGGCGCGCTCGGTCGAGGACGCGGCGCTGCTCTACCAGGTCATGCAAGGGCCGGATGCGTCGGATCCGCGCACTCGCGGCGTCTCGACGAGCGACCCTCTGCCGATGCTGCGGCGCGGTGTCCGGGGCTTGCGACTGGCCCGCATGCCCGAAGCCGAGCGCGAGGCGGTCGACCGAGAGGTCCTGGCCGCCTATGACGCAGCACTCGAGACCCTGGCGCGGCTCGGCGCCGAACTCGTCACCTCAGACCTGCCATGCCGGTTTGTCGATTATACCGCTCTGACCGCCCGGATCATCGGTGCCGAGGGGTATTCTTTGATCGGCGATCTGGTCGACGATATGAGCCTGCCGATCGACGAGGCCGTACGACCGCGCATTGCCGTGGGCCGGGGCATTTCTGCGCGAGATTACCTCGCCGCACTGCGCGATCGCGAGGAGGCTAAGCGGCAGTTCTCGACGGCATTCGCCGATGTCGACGCATTGCTGACGCCGACGACCCAGACGGCGGCTATCCCGCTCGATACGGTCGACCAGACGACAACGCCGGCGCATTTCACCCGCTTCGTCAATTTTCTCGATCTCTGCGCGCTGGCGCTGCCCAACGGTTTTACTGCGGCGGGACTACCGATCTCGCTGCAGATCGTCTGCCGCGGCTATGACGAGACGACGGCTTTGCGCATCGGCTGGGCCTATCAGCAGGCGAGCGATTGGCACGAACGCCGGCCGCCCGATATCGTCTGATGCTTCTCGGTGAGGGAAAGATGAGTGTCGTCGGTCGGGTCGACAGCGTCTGGCGGTATCCTGTCAAAAGCATGCGCGGCGAACAGTTGCCGGAGATCTTCGCTTCCTTTGCCGGGGTCTACGGTGACCGGCTATTCGCATTCAAGAGCTCGGCCACTCCGGTCGGGTTTCCCTACCTGACGGGGCGCGAAGCGCACGAGATGCTGCTCTACCGACCCTGCTTTCGCTATCCGGGGAAGGCCGCGAAGCCCGCCAACCTCGCCGAGGCGGAGGAACTGTCGCCGATCCTATCCCGTCGGTGCTGACCCGGCCGACCTTGCGCTCGATGTCGAGACCCCGTCGGGGGAGGTGCTGCCGATCGACGACCCGGCTTTGCTCCAGCAACTGGCCGAGCGGGCCGGTGACGGCCATTACCTCACCTTGCTGCGCTCGGAGCAGGCAATGACGGATTGCCGCCCGATCTGGCTCTTTTCACTGCAGACCGCGCGGCAGCTGGGAGAGGAGGTACGATCTGTTCTCGATAAGCGCCGTTTTCGGGCGAATGTGTACCTCGATCTCGGAACCGCCCGGGGATTTGCGGAGAACGCGTTTGTCGGCCGCAAAGTGCGCATCGGCCGCAAGGTCGTGATTTCCATCGTCGAGCGGGATCTGCGCTGCAAGATGATCACGCTCGATCCAGATACGGCTGTACCGACCCCGGAGATCCTTCGCAAGGTCACCCAAGATCACGACCGCGCGGCTGGTATCTATGGCGCCGTATTGGTGGAAGGGATCATCCGGTTCAACGATGCAGTTGAAGTAATCGACTGAGAGGTTCTCCTATAGGCCCAATCCGAAGCGGCGGCCGAGGAAGTCCAGCACATCGCCGGCGCAGCGGTCGGGGAAGGCGTCGCAGATATTGTGCGGCGCGCCCTCGTACACCCGCGTCTCGACATCCTTCATGTGACGGCGGAACGGCTCGTAATTCGCGGTCGAGCCGATCGGCTCGGCGCCGGGAACGACCACCAACGTCGGGCAGGTGATGCGGCTGAGCTGATCGCTCCAGTCATAGCGCGCCATCAGCAGCACGAATTTGCCGATATAGGCTGGATCGTTCTTGGCTGCTTCGTCGAGAAACCACTCGACGAGACCGGGATCAATCTGGTCGAGCGGCAAACGTTCGGCAATCGTTTCGGCGAGGAACGCGCGGAGGCCCTTCGCCTCGATCTGCGGTATCCAGCTGGGAGCCTGGCTGTTCTTGAGGCCCGGCGTCGAACCGAACAGCATCAGGCTGCGCACCCGCTCGGCGTGGTTCATTGCCAGTTGCTGGCCGAGGTAACCGCCTGCCGAGTTGCCGACGATATGAGCGCTGACGCAGGCGAAATGGTCCATCATCTCGGGGACGTCCCTGACCAACCGTTCGAGGGTAAGCTCGTGCTCGACAGGCGGCACTTGCGAATTGCCATGGCCCCGCAGATCCATCCGCACCACCCGATAATGCCGGCTGAGATGCGGGATCCAGGCATAATAGCGCCGCGCGCTGCCCATCGCCGCGTGCAGCAACAATAGGATCGGCGCGTCTTTCCAGGGTTCAGTGAAGTCGTCGACGTAATAGGCGATTTGCACACCGTCGCTTGTTTTGAAGGTCTTCACTGCTGCCTCCCCGACTTCGTCACTTTCCTTGCCGGCGCCTGGCCGATCATCTACGACCTCGGGAAACCGAGCAACCCGTTCGCCGTGGAGACGACGTTATGAAAGTGGGGATTTTTCTCACCTGCCAACACCCGCCCGGAAGCGACATGATCTCTGCGCTGGAGGGGCAGTACACGATGGCGCGCCTGGCCCGTGACCGCGGGTGGGATGCCGTAGCGACCGGCCAGCACTACCTCAGCGAGGGAGTGAGGCAAGTCCAGCTGGTGCCGTTTCTAGCGCGTCTCGCCGCCGAGGCGGGAGAAATGACCGGCATAGCCGGTGTGTTGCTGACAACCTTGCACAATCCGGTCGAAGTCGCCGAATGCATCGCATCGCTCGACGCGATCTGGCGCGGCAATTTCATCTTCGGCGTCGGGCTCGGCTATCGCGATGTCGAGTTCGACGCCTTCGGCGTGCCGCGCGGCCAGCGCGTCCGCCGTTTCGAGCAATGTCTCGAAATCGTCAAGCGGCTGTGGACCGAGGACCATGTCAGCTTCGAGAACGATATCTGCAAACTAACCAATGTCACGATGACATGCCGGCCGATCCAGCAGCCGCACCCGCCGATCTGGTTTGCGGCCAACAACGACCGCGCGGTCCGCCGAGCGGCACGTCTGGGCGACAGCTGGTTTGTCAATCCGCACGCCACGATCCTTGAGATCACGCGCCAGCTGGCTTTGTATCGAGACGAGCTGGCAAATTTGGGCAAGCCGTTTCCGGAAGTGTTGCCGTATTGCCGCGAGATCTTTTGCGCCAAGGATACGCCGACGGCGTTGGCGATGGCCGGCCCCTACCTCGCCGAGAAATATCGGACCTATGCCACCTGGGGACAAGACGAGGTGCTGCCTGGAAAGGACTCGTTCCGCCAGCCCTTCGAGGCCTTGCTGCGCGATCGCTTTGTCCTCGGCAGTCCCGAGGAGTGCTATGAGCAGCTGCGTCCGTGCTGGGAAGAGACGGGAGCGAATTTCCTGATCTTCCGCACCCACTGGAGCGGGATGCCGGTCGGACACGCGTTGGCGAGCATGCGGCTGATCAGCGACGAGCTGCTGCCGGCGCTGCAGCACATCACGCCGCCGTCCAGTGGCGAATGAGAGCCGCCGTCACGCGTCCGGCGGTAAAAAGACCAGTGTGCGTACCTCGATGCTCTCGCGCGGCGGAGCGTCCGCCGGGGTCTCGGGATCGTCGAAGCCGGTGTGAGCGGAAAACCGGTGCGGTCCATCAAGCGCCGAATCGAAGCAGCGGATTAGCACGGCCTCGTCGGCCTGCATCTTCGGGAAATAATAATAGCGCTGATTGGGGTTGTAGGTGACCGAATAGGTTTCGCCAATGCGGTCCGGGTATTTGAGGTCGCTGGCGATCAGGTTTTCCTCTTCGAGGCTCTGTGCGTCGCACAATGCGAGAGGCGACTCCAGCAATGGGCCACGGATCGGGCGCCACAAATTGACAATCGCAAAACGGTTCTTTAGTAGCGCATCCGCCTGGTCGCCCATCAGATCGCGTACCCGCTTGGGCGACGACCATGCTGTGTAGTCGTTGTGGACACGTTTGGCCGGCATCTTGACGCCGCTCCCCTTGATTGCTGCCTTTGCAGCGTTGCGCACAATGTGATCGAACGCAACGACGCGCACGGCGCCGGTCGCCCTCTGCATCACGCGCACGCATTCGGGGTAGTAGACGGATTTTATCTGCTCTTCGTCGTAGAAGTTCGTAACCGCCGTCTGATGGTGCAGCAGCACGAAACCTTCCTTGTCCAGCGACAGCTGACCGATCATCGGCCGCGCGTCGCGAATGGGCACACGATGAGTGATGCTCTGGCCGGTCCTGACGGGTGTCCCAGGCGGCGGCTCGTAATTGTAAGCAACCGGCTTCTCCGCCATTGGAACAAGGAAGTTCAGCGGCGCGACGATGCTTTTCAAATCCGCAACTGCCGAACCGTCCATCATGTCCTCCGCATCCAAAGAAGGCCCTGCAGAATCCTAGAAGAACGCCCCCAGATTGGTCAACCTCAGACGCGCCTTTATTCCTCGCGCTCGCGCTGCCGCAACTCCTGCAACAGCTGACGTACCCGGCGGGCGGTGCGCAACTTGCGCGCGATGTCGGGCGCCAGCCGCAGATCACCCTGCTCGTCGAGCCAGCCGGCCTCGACATCGGGCGGCAGCTCGCGCATCGCCTCCGCGAAGGCAGCGAAAATCTTCTCGACCTCGCGCGCTTCGAGCCGCCTTCCTCTGGCCACGCCCGCCTTCTCCCCGGCTTACCCGTCGGAGAGACTAGTACAGCGCCTCCGAAATACCGAGCGCCCGGTTTGGCCTGAGAGCTCTCCTAAAGCAGCGCCAGCTGGTCGCCCTTTTGCGGCGGCGGGGTGAAACGGCTGGTATCGAGCGGTTGCGTCGTTCGCTGGTTGAAGCCCAACCTGCGGCAAGCGCGCTCGAAGCGCAACCGTAGGACATCCGCATAGGGGCCGGCGCCGGTTTTTCGCGTGAACCAGGCTGAGTCATAAAGCCGGCCGCCGTGGGTCTGGGCGACGAGCGAGAGCACATGGGCCGCCTTCGCCGGGAAATGCGCCTCGAGCCATTCTTTGAACAGCGCCTTCAGTTCGAGCGGCAAGCGGAGCAGCGTATAGGCGGCCGAGGTGGCACCCGCGGCGCGCGCCCGTTCGAGGATCTGCTCCATCTCAGTGTCGTTGAGCGCAGGTATCATCGGCGCGCTCATGACACGGACCGGTACCCCGGCGGCAGCGAGCGCCGCGATCGTCTCGAGACGGCGTTCGGGTGTGGCAGCGCGCGGTTCCATGACGCGCGCCAGGCGGCGGTCGAGGGTCGTCACCGAGATTGCTGCCATCGCCAGCCTGTCCCGCGCCATCTCGCCGAGAATGTCGAGATCGCGCTGAATCAGCGCCGATTTGGTGACGATCGTCACCGGGTGACGAAAATCGCGCAACACCTCGAGGATCGCCCGGGTGACGCCGAGCTTGCGTTCGACCGGCTGATAAGGGTCGGTATTGCTGCCGAGCGCGATCGGACGGCAGGAATAGCCCTTCTTACGTAGCTCGGCAGCGAGCAATTTCGCGGCTTGCGGCTTGTAGAACAGCCGGCTCTCGAAATCGAGACCCGGCGACAGGCCGAGATAGGCGTGGCTTGGCCGAGCGTAACAATAGATGCAGCCGTGTTCGCAGCCGCGATAGGGGTTGATCGAACGGTCGAAGCCGATATCCGGCGAGTCGTTGCGGGCGATGATCGTGCGCGTCGAGTCAACGCTGAGCGTGGTGACCAAAGGCGCCGGCTCTTCGTCGGCCGTGCCCCAGCCATCGTCAAACGCCACGCGCTTTTCGGCTTCGAAGCGTCCGCTGTCGTTGCTCGCGGCACCTCGTCCCTTGCGCTGCTTGAGGGCTACCGACATATCCATCCCCGCATGATGCCGCGGCCATGGGAACAATACAAGAACGATTTTTTATTTCGGTCGTCATCCCAACCTTGAATGCGACCGAGACGCTGTCGGCGACATTGGCAGCACTCGGTACTTCGGCGATGGTCCGCGAGGTGATCGTCGCCGATGGCGGCTCATCGGACAAAACCGTCGCCTGCGCTATCTCGGCCGGCGCTCGGGTCATCGTCACGCCACCCGGGCGCGGCGGCCAACTCGCTGCCGGTGCCGTCGCGGCATCGGGCGAGTGGTTCCTCTTCGTACATGCCGATTGCCGGCTCGAGCCCGGCTGGGAAAGGGCGGTGGCCGCATTTCTGCGGGCACCGCAAGCGGAGAGCCGTGCGGGCTACTTCGATTTGGCGCTCGACGATCCGGCACCGGCGGCGCGCCGGCTGGAGCGCATCGTCGCCTGGCGCTGTCGGGTCCTGGCATTGCCCTATGGCGACCAGGGGCTGTTGATCGCCCGCAGCCTCTACGATGCGGTCGGCCGTTTCGCGCCATTGCCTTTGATGGAGGATGTCGATCTCGTGCG
>JAFAHQ010000117.1 GCA_019237135.1 Alphaproteobacteria bacterium | reverse complement strand
CGATACGACGACGAGCGGCGAAGATTTCTTTCGCACCGAAGGCGTCTATACCGGCTTGGGCGCGCCGGTACCCGGGGGTCATATCGACCGCTGGATCCTCGGCGAGGGCCCGCACATCGACAGCGATGTCGAGCTGTTCGACGAGCTGTGCTGGCGGCTGCTCGGCGACGGCGTGCCGCTGTGGCGCGCCACGCTCTACATGGGCACATTGCATCCGCTGATCCGTGGTGTCGGCGTGCGCTGGCTGCGCGAACTCAAGGTCATTGAAGATTTCCGCATTCTGCACGGCTCAGAAGAGACCGACGAGTATTTGCATAGCCCGATCCGCGCCACGATCGAACGCGGGACGCCGTTTCGCCGTCGGCTGATCGAGGAGACGCCCGAATATCCGCTGCTGTCGAAGCTCCGGAAGGCGGGTGTCACCGATTATTTCGCGCTGCCGCTCAACCGCACCTTCCGGCGGTTTCCGGTGGTGACCTGGGCCACTGACAGGCCGGACGGATTCAACGACGCCGACATCAGGGCACTCGAAGACATCAATCCCGCCCTCGCTGCGATCGCCGAGACTCGCGCGGTCCGCCGGATCAGCGCCAATTTGCTCGATACCTATTTCGGGCCGCAGGCCGGGCGCCGCATTCTCTCCGGGCAGATCCGCCAAGCCGAGGGCGAGCGTATGCGCGCCGTGGTCATGATGACCGACCTGCGTGGGTTTACGGCCCTCTCCGACCGCTTGCCGGCAGACGAAGTGATCACGTTGCTCGACAATTATTTCGATGCGCTCGCCACGCCGATCGAGGAGCGCAAGGGCGAAGTCCTCAAATTCATGGGTGACGGTATGCTGGCGATCTTCCCGGCCACGGATGACGATGATTTCTCAACGTCGAGCGTGCGCGCCCTCGAAGCGGCGACCGAGGGGCTTGAGCGCCTCGAAGCGGTCAACCGGGCGCGCCGCGCAGCCGGCCGCGGCGAGCTCAAAACCGGCATCGGCCTGCATCTCGGCGAAGTCATCTTTGGCAATGTGGGCGCGGCCGGCCGGCTCGACTTCACGGTCATCGGGCCGGCGGTCAACCTTGCCTCGAGGATCGAGGACCTGACCAAGCGGCTCTCGCGTCCGATGTTGTTCTCCAGCGCGTTCGCCCGGATCTGCCCGCGACCGCTGGTCTCGCTGGGTTTTCAGCCGGTCCGCGGGCTCAACGAGCCCGAGGAGGTCTTCGGCCTGCCGGAGTGAGTCCGCCCGCGTCTTCACCAAACAGCCGCAATGCCTTGCGCCTTGGCATCTGCGTCTGCTCATCCTCGGCGGTGCTATCAAAGGGAGACAGAAATGCCCGACAGCAAATGGACCAGACCCACAGCTTCCGTAGCGCCGGCACGCCCTCCTTTGCTCGCGCCGCCACACCCGGTCTCTCCCTTGGTGCCGCCGGCGCATGTGGTCGATCTGATGACCGCCGCCGGATCGGCGGTATTCGGGGCACGGTGGAGGGCGATGGAGGCGAAGATCGTCGAGTGCCCGGCACTGACCGACGCCATGCCCGAATTCAAGACGACTTACGACATAGAACCGCATGCCGGCGAGAGCGGGTTTGACGATTCCCACTGGGCGGTGGTCGCTGCAACAGAGCTGGGCGCCAAGCGAGGTGGCGGCCTGGTGTCGTTCTTTTGGTTCAGGACGACCCTGACGATACCGGCGAATGCCGCAGGTTTCGACACCGGCGGCGCTATGGCGGTGCTGCGCGTAAATATCGACGATTATGCGGAAGTCTGGATCAATGGCGAGCTGCCGCGCGCGGCCGGCAGGACCAGCCCGGGGACGATCCAGGGCTTCAATATGCCGCATCGCCTCGTCCTCGCCAATCCCGTCACCGCGGGCGACAAGTTCGAGATCGCGGTCTTTGCGATCAACGGGCCGATTTCGGCCTCACCGGCAAATTTCCTGTGGTTTCGCGAGGCGAAGATCGAGTTCTTTCGCTGATCGGTCTGCCCGGACGGGGAGGGCAAAGCGAGCTACTGCGGCACGGCGCCGGGCAGCCGCAGGCGAGCGTCGAACTCGTCGGCCACTCGCGCGTCGTTGTCGAGCAGCGCCGCGGCGTCGACGGTCGCAAACTCGATGGCGCCCATCGCCGCGAACGCCTCCTGTACGCGCGGACCCCACAAGCCGATGTCTCGCACGGTCGGTACGATACGGCTGAAGATGCGGCTGCGGAACAAGTTCATCGACTCGGATTGATCGACCAACCGCACACATTCCTCGACCGGAAGGCCGAGCCGCTGCCAGACCTCGAGCTGGTTGAACCGGTCGCGCATGTGCCAGCATGCGGCAACGACGAACTCTTCGCGCTCGCCGCGCTCGGCTTCGCTCAGCTGTGGGTAATAATCGCGTAACGCAATCCGGCCGAAGGCGACATGCCGCGCCTCGTCCTGCATCACATAGGCATTGACCGCGGCTGCCAGCGGGTTCTTCGACTGGTCGCGGATGCGCTGGAACGCAGCGAGCGCCAGGCCCTCGATCAGGATCTGCATGGTTAGATAAGTCATGTCCCAGCGGCGGTCGCTGAGTCCCTGCTCGAGCAAAGACGACAGGCCATGGGTGATCGGGTAGGCGAGCTCGAACTTCTCGTGCAATAGCCGCGAATAGGCCTCGACGTGACGCGCCTCGTCCATGACCTGCGTGGCCGCGTAAAACTTGGAATCAAGGTCCGGCACCGTTTGCACGATCTTCGAGGTGGCGATCAGGGCGCCCTGCTCGCCGTGCATGAACTGCGAGATCTGCGAGGCTTGCAGGTGATGGCGCACCTCGCGGCGCTCCTTCTCGGTCATCCGGTTCCAGACATCGGTGCCGAAGATTGGAATGACGCGGTCGTCGAGCATCATCGGGTTCTCGGGGTCGAGATCGAGCGACCAGTCGATCCGCACCCCGGCGTCCCATTGCTGCTTCTTGCCCTTGTCATAGAGCTGCAACAGCGCCGCGCGCGGATCGTCGTATTCCCAGGTGAAGCAAGTCTCGTTCTTCCCGTCGAACTTCCACTTGGTCTGTTCGACCGGCAGCGTGTAGCGATACATCGTCGACATCATACTTTCTCCCGAGAACCGCCAGCTGAATATGCCGTTTCCAGCCATGCTTTCAAGGCATTCCTGGCATCGCGCAGAAATCGTCGTTCGGCACATATATTGACCGCTAACGTACGCCAGCAAATCGGGCTCTATTCGCCACTTATGTTGTTCAATTCGCCGATCTTCTTGTTCGCCTTTCTGCCGGCGACTGTGCTCCTCTCATCTTGCGCGGCTGTTCGGCGTCCAATTGTCGCTCAAATTCAACTCGCCGCTTCGGGCGCTCAACGTCG
>JAFAHQ010000405.1 GCA_019237135.1 Alphaproteobacteria bacterium | reverse complement strand
AACGACGGGCTGTTCGGCGCCATATTCGCGAACGGGAACGGCTCGTAAGGCTTCGTGGTCGACTGTCGTTTTGCCTTAGTGCTCGAGGGGTCGCGAGGGCGGCGTGCATTGGTGGAGGTAGGTACCGCCAACTGCTGTTCGAGAGCGTAGCGCGGCTGAATGCGGCCGAGCCCCTCCAAGTCGGGCGCTCCGAGGCGTGGAGCGATCCGCATTTACAAACCTCTGGGCGGTAACCGACCGAACGAACCAAGGTGACGGGCGTCGACCCACCGACCCGACAAACCGGACGCTCCCAGGCACGATGCCGGTCGACCCCGGCCCTGGCCAAACTGCGGGCGGACTGTGGGCTCTCAGTTTCGGAACGGAGGGACCAATACTGGCGACCCTAACACCCTCTACATCACTGATGGCATCAACGGCGAGACGGACGAGCTGTTCGCCGCAATAATCCCCAATTCGGAACCCTCCGGCTTAGCCATACCAGAGACTGCGCTTGCCGTCTTGGCCGTTCGCCGGGCTCGCTTGAGCGCCGGGCGTAAGCCCGGTCACAACGCCGAGCGCCGGCTCGAGCCGCCGCCGTCGATCGTGATGATCGAGCCGGTCGTGTAAGCCGAGAGGTCGGAAGCCAGGAACGCCGCCATCCAGGCGATTTCCTCGGGCTTGGCGGCGCGTCCGAAGGCGAGCGGCTTCATGAACTCGGTCCAGCGCTCGGCATCGCCGAATTGGCTCTGCGCCCGGGTGCGCATCAAAGTGACGAGCCGTTCGGTCATGACCGGTCCGGGGTTGATGCCGATGACGCGCAGCCCGTCGCGCGGCGCGGTGCCGCCCATTGCGCGGGTGAACGCCATCAAGGACGCGTTGCCCGAGGAGCCGGCAACGTAGTCGAAATCGGGGTTCTCGCCGGCCGCCCCGATGATGTTGATGATGACACCCTTCTTGCGTGCTGCCATCAAGGTATAGAAGCGCCGGGTCATGTTGATGTAGCCGAACACCTTCAGATCCCAGGCGGTGCGCCAGCGTGCCTCATCGATCTGGGCGATGTCGCCGCCGGGGATGGCGCCCGCGTTGTTGACGAGAAGGTCGGTCTCGGCGCATTCGGCCGCGAGCTTGTCGACATTGCGGCTTTCGGAGAGATCGAGCGGATAAAAGCGCACCGCGACATTGTGCTTGGCGACGATCGCCGCCTGCGCCGCCTCGAGATCGGCTGCGGTGCGCGACACCAGCACGACGTCGCAGCCTTCCTCGGCCAATACCTCAGCGCAGGCCCGGCCGATCCCTTTCGAGGCGCCGGTCACCAACGCCTTGCGTCCCCGCAACCCGAGTTCCATCGCGTTCCTCCTTCGCCTTGGACTGGGAGCATCGTAGCCACTCCCGCACCGTCAATCGACGCCCCGCGTCATGGAAACCCAGAGTGCCGATTGCGGAAGGCTTGCTGGGTCGACTGCCCGCCGTGCACGCGGCAGGCAATTTGTCATTGCCCAAGATACCCGAAAGGGTGATGATCTCCCCCGAAGGGGTCATGATCCCATCAGAACCCACGGGATCGCGGGAACGTCAATCAAGGGGAGCGAGAAGAATGCCTGGCAAGACCCGGTTGCTGCAGATTGGCGCCTGCCGCGGGATCGCTGCGGCCATCCTTGTCGTTCTGCAAGCCCTGACGCCGACCGCGGCGGCACGGGTGACGCAGCTCAACATTACCAGCACCGCCACCGCCTTTAACGGGGCCGAATTCGGCCCGAACGGCTCGACCTCGGTGGGAACGTACGAGGTCATCACCGGCACCTTCACCGGCGAAGTCGAGCCGGACGATCCGCACAATTCCGTCATCGTCGATATTGAAAACAGTCCGCGCAATCCCGACGGCACTGTAAGCTACAGCGCCGATTTCCAGATCATCAGGCCCACCAACCTGGCGAATTCGGCCCATCGGGTCATCTATGACCTGCCCAATCGCGGCGGTCCGGGTGCGCTGAGCACGCTCAACGGCGGCATAATGACCGACGGCACACCCCTCGCGGCTGGAGGTAACACGGCTGTCCCGCCATCGGCAGGCGCGGCCGGAACCGGGTTCCTGATGAACATGGGATGGTCGATCGTTGAAGTCGGCTGGGACCTCACCGCGCCGCAAGGCGGCAAGCTCTTCGGCATCACCCTGCCGGTGGCAACAAAGAAGGACGGCTCCCCGATCACCGGCCCGACCACCGAGGAACTCGTCGTGGACATAGGCACGACACAGGCCGACTTGCCGCTCACCTATCCGCCGGCGAGCCTCGACCAGTCCCAAGCCAAGTTGACCGTCCGCGAGAATTATGGCGACACGCCCCAACTGGTGCCGGCCACGGAGTGGGCCTACAGCACGACCTGCGCAGCCCAGACCGATTTCTTCTCACCGACATGCGTCAAATTGGCGGGCCCGTTGGCGGGCAAGAATTTCGGTGATCCCGGAACATTTGGGCCAACCGCACTTTACGAATTCACGTACACCGCGCAGAATCCGAACATCGCCGGGCTCGGCCTCGCCGCGCTCCGCGATTTCGCGACCTTTCTGCGCGATGCCAAGACCGACGACCACGGCACCGCCAATCCCCTCGCCGGCGACGTCCAGTACATCTACACGATCTGCGGCTCGCAGCCTTGCCGCACCACCCACGACTTCATCCTGTGGGGCTTCAACGAGGCCGATATCCCGGCACACGCCCATTCCCATCAATGGGGGGATCAGAGCTGGTGGGATCACTTCTGGCTGCGCGAGCCGCCCCATCACGAAAAGGCGGTCGACGGCATGTTGAACTACATCGGCGGCGGCGACGGGATTTACTTGAACTACCGTTTCTCCCAACCGACCCGGACGTCACGTCAGCATATCGCGCGCTGGGACCCGGAGTTCCAGTTCCCGTTCGCCGATGTGACGTTCAAGGATCCGGTGACCCGCGTAACCGCCGGCCGCAACGCCGTCTGTGAGGCAACAGACACCTGTCCGAAAATCTTCGAAACGAATTCCGAGAACGAGTTCTGGTCGAAGGGCGGCTCGATGTTGACGACCGACGGCCAAGGGCACGACCTCGACCTGAACAAGACTCCTGAGGTTCGCTATTACGTACTCGCGAGCTTCCAGCACGGGACGGGAAACGGCGCTACGCAGGGCATTTGCCGACAACTGCAAAACCCGCTCAATTCGGCTTGGGTAGAGAAGGCGCTGCTGGTCGATCTGGACGAATGGGTGAGCAACGGCACAGCGCCGCCCGATAACCAAGTGCCGACTATCAGCGGCGGAACACTGGTGACGCCTTCGCAGCTGGGCACGGTGTTTCCCAACATCCCGAACTACAGTTGGGGGAGCTCGCCGATCACCGGCGTCTTCAACTACGCGACCAACCCGACCCCGAACCTGACACAGCCGATAACCACGACCGTCTTTTATAACGGCATTCATCACACCGGGGATCTGTGGGATTTCGGGCGCAGATTCTACGAAGG